>DATNQI010000071.1 GCA_036704125.1 Pantanalinema sp.
GTTGAACTTGGCGGCCGTGCCGGTGCCGTTCGTGCTTCCGCTGGATCCCACCGTCCCTGCGAGGGTGGTGACGACGCCGGTCGAAAGGACGATCTTGCGGATGGTGTGGTTGAAGGTATCCGCCACGTAGAGGTTGCCCGAGCCGTCCGCTACGACTGCGGACGGATTCTTGAACTTGGCGGCCGTGCCCGTGCCATCCGTGCTACCAAGTGATTCGGCCGTACCCGCCAGGGTGGCGACGATCAAAGGTTGGCTGATGCTCATGGTGCCGGCGGAGGTGAGGGTGCCGGGGGTGACGGCGATCGCTGAAGCCGTCGCCTGTCCATCGAAGGTGCGATCGATGAGCTTGACGGGCAAGTTGGCCAGCGTGGGCCGATCGTCCTTGGTGATCGCCAGGTCCACGTAGGATCCCGCGTCGGTGGCACTGATGAGGTTGCCGGTGCCGGCGTCGCCGTAGGCGTAGGCCCGCACGCGGTAGGTGGTGTCGTAGTTGAGGTTGGAGAAGGTGACAGGAGCGCTGAGGCTGGCCTGGGGCAGGTCGAGCATGAGCTGCGAGCCGCCGGTACCCAGGATCGCCTGCTCGGATCCGCTCACCACCTTGAAGAGCTTGACCTGGAGGTGGTTGATGTCCGCCTGGGCGTAGGCGTTGACCACCGTCTGGGTGCGGTAGCCTCCGCTCTGAACGGTGGGCTGCAAGGAGAGGGTGGCGCTGCCGCTCGGTGTGGTGGGGCCGGCCACCAGGGCGCAGCCCGCCAAGAGGAGCAGTCCCGAGAGGGGGACGTGGCGAAGGAGTTTCATCTGTTCGTTCCTCATGGTCTGCTACGGGACGATCTTGCGGATGGTGTTGTTGCTGTAATCTCCCACGTAGAGGTTTCCCGAGGAATCCGCTGCGATCCCGTAGGGAGTGTCGAACTTGGCGGCCGAGCCGGTGCCGTCCGTGCTTCCGCTGGATCCGACCGTTCCCGCGAGGGTGGTGACCGCTCCGGTCGAGATCACGATCTTGCGGAGAGTGTGGCTGGCTAGATCGGTAACGAAAAGGTTGCCCGTGCCATCCAGCGCTAGTCCTTTCGGAGAGTTGAACTTGGCGGCCGTGCCGGTGCCGTTCGTGCTTCCGCTGGATCCTGCCGTCCCCGCGAGGGTGGTGACGACCCCGGTCGAGATCACGATCTTACGGATGGTGTGGTTGTACGTATCCGCCACGTAGAGGGTGCCCGAGCCGTCCGCTGTGACCGCGGCCGGATTCTTGAAGGTTGCGGCCGTGCCGGTGCCGTCGGTGCTTCCGTAGGACCCTAACGTCCCCGCGAGGGTGGTGACGACCCCGGTCGAGAGGACGATCTTACGGATGGAGCTGTTGGTAGAATCCGCCACGTAGAGGTTGCCCGTGCCATCCGCCGCCAATCCTAGCGGATTGAAGAACCTGGCGGCTGAGCCGGTGCCGTTGGTGCTTCCGGCGGACCCGGCCGCTCCCGCGAGGGTGGTGACGACGCCGCTCGAGAGGACGATCTTGCGGATGGTTTGGTTGTTAGAATCCGCCACGTAGAGGTTGCCCGTGCCATCCGCCGCCAATCCTCGCGGAGAGGAGAACGTGGCGGCCGTGCCGGTGCCATCGGTGCTTCCGTTGACTCCGGCCGTCCCCGCGAGGGTGGTGACCTCTCCGGTCGAGAGGACGATCTTGCGGATGGTATGGTTGTTAGAATCCGCCACGTAGAGGTTGCCCGAGCCGTCCGCTGTGACCCCGCACGGATTGTTGAACCTGGCGGCCGTGCCTGTGTCATCCGTGGTGCCAGAGGTGCCCGCCGTACCCGCCAGGGTGGTGGTTGTCGCCTCCGGGCTAGGAATCGCGAGGGTCAAGGTGACGGGGGGCGGGGCGTCGTCGTTGGTCACGACCACGTCCGCCGAGGCGGTGGCGAGCACCGAGGCGCTCGCGTCGAGGGCTTCGGCCTTGACCCGATAGGTGGAGTTGGCTTGCAGGTTGGAGAGCGTCACGGTGTCGGGGTGCAGGCCGGCGGAGGTCGTGGCCGCGCTGCCGGCAAGCTCCACGTCGACCCCGTCCACGACCGTGAAGACGTCGGTGGTCACCACGTTCAGGCGGGAGGTCGCGCCCGTGGCAGCCAGCCTCACGGTGGTGGAGCCCGAAAAGGCCCGGTCCACCAGCTTGATGGGCAGCGCGCCCAGGGTGGGGCGATCCTCGTTGCCGACCGCAAGCTCCGCGTAGGATCCGGAATCGTTGCTGGAGATGAGCGTGCCCTGGCTGTCATAGGCCCGGGCGTAGAACCGGTAGGTGACATTCGGTTGGAGGTTGTCCAGCACGATGGGCTTGGTCACGTTGATCGAAGGCGAGGACTGGGTCACCCGCAGCATGGCGGCGGGATCCGCCGAGTCGGTGGCGGTCCCGGTGCTGGCCGACAGCGGCCAGAAGGTGCCAGGCGTCGTCTGGACGTAGGGCACCACGTCCAGGCGATTGATGCTCGAGGCCGTGTAGGCGTTGATGACGGCTTGGAGCCCGCGCGCCGGGGTGACGCTCGGCTGCAGGACCACCCGGGCGTGAGCCACCCTGGCTTGCCCGACGACTCCCACCTGGGCGGAGGGCGGGTTCAGCCCGGCGCAGCCCACGAGGGCGAGGCTGAGGGCGCAGCTCAGGATCCGGTTTCTGTAGTGTCGCAAGGGGCTCTCCTCTACTGGATGGTCTCGGTGCCGTTGTCGACCAGATCACCGCCGGTGACGACGATGTTCGAGGCCGTGGCCTGGCCGTCGAAGGTCTTGTCGATCAGCTGGATGGGGATGTTCGTGACAACGGGGCGATCGTCCCTGGCCACCGCCACGTCGATCGAGGAGCTCGCGTCCTTGCTGATGAGGTCGCCCGCCGCCGTGCCCGCGGCCTTGTAGGCGTAACCGCGGATCCGATAGGTGGTGTCGTGGCGCAGGCCGCCGAAGGCCACGGCGTCGGCGAGGCTGGCGCTCCCGATGTCCTTCTGGAGGGGGTTGCCCTGGCCGTCCTTGGCTGGAGTCTCGGTGCCGCCGCTGACGGTGAAGAGCTTGAGGACCAGGTGATCGACGTCCGAGCTGCCGAAGGGGTTCACCACGCTCTGGATGCTCAGCCCGCCGGTCGAGATCCGAGGGGTCACCTGGATCTCGGCCTTCCCGCCGCCCACCGACGAGGCGGCGTTCAGGACCGTGAGCTTGGGCAAGCTGCCGATCGGCATGTACACGCAACCGACGGCCAGGAAGGGAACGAGTGCACCCCAGCACCAATTCGACAGCTTCATCAACGAACCCCTTTTCAAGTGGATACGGCGTCTTGGACCAACTCGATGCCGCGCCTCTCGGTTCGGAGCCCAGAGAGGTCGCCGATACGTAGGCGCGGACAGCACGATCGTGACAACCTGGGCCCCTGTGAAGCAACGCAGCTAGCCGTCGAGTTGCTGTCGGATGGCCGACAAGAGGGGCGCGGCTATCCTACTTCCTCCGTCAGGTCGACCGAGCTATGATGGACGGTGATGAACCGACTTGTTGAGGATCTCGGATGATGGGCGATCGCCTCGAAATCGCGCTCGTCGAGGACGAGCAGCTGCTGCGCGGGCTGCTCGAGAGCACGCTGTCCCGGGTCCCCGGCATGGTCGTGACCGCGACGTTCGGCACCGCCGAAGAAGCCCTGGCCGGGATCGGGACGTGTCCGCCCGACGTGGTGCTCTGCGACATCGACCTGGGCCCCGGGATGGACGGCATCGCGCTGGCCAAGGAGCTCCGCAAGCGGTGGCCCGAGCTTTCGATCGCCATCCTTTCGAACCATGCGGACCTGGCCTACGTGGAAGCGCTGCGCCGACCGCTCGGCAAGAGCTGGGCCTACATGCTCAAGAAGTCGGCGCTCTCGGTCGACTCCCTGGAGCGCTGCATCCGGAGCGTGGCCGCCGGCCTGGTCGTGCTGGATCCCGAGATCATCGCCTCCGCCCAGGCCCATCTCGCCAAGCCGCAGCTGACCGGTCGCTCCGCCGAGCTGCTCTCCTACATCGCCCAGGGCTACAGCAACGCGGCGATCGCGAACAAGTGCGCCCTCACGGAGCGATCGGTCGAACGCCTGATAAGCCAGATCTACCTCGACCTCGGCATCGAGGTCGGAAACACGGCCTTCAACCCCCGGGTCCTGGCGACGCTGGCGTTCCTCGGCGAGAGGCCCCGGTAGGCGGCCTGGACGAGGCCTTCCTTGAACTGCCTGGCTCGGATGCGTATGATGCCTAGGTGAGCGAGCGCCATGACTTGTTACGAGCGCCTGGACCGGCAATCCCCTCCGCTCGGCTATTCATCCTTCTAGCGGTTGTCCTCGCCCTCATGGCGGGCCAGTTCGTGGATTGGGCCTATGGCCGCTTCCAGGAGCCCGCCGACGAGGCGCGGATCTTCGCGATCTGGGCCGGCCTCACCCTCGTGGCGAATCTGACGGGGTTCGCCAGCGCACCCGTCGCGCGCTGGCTGTGCGATCGCTTTTCGGCCCTTCGGAGCGGAGCGGCCGCCTGGCTCACCCTGTACGGGGTCTTCGGGCTCTCGCTGGCCGCGCTCATGGGGGGCCGGTCCGTGGCGGGCCACCTCTGGCTCCCCGAGGTCTTCCACCTCAAGGCGGCCACGGTGGCGGCCCTCAACGGCTTCATGATCACCATGATCCTCTTCGCCGTGGCCGAGCGGAGCGCCGCGGGGGACCGCGACTCGCTCGACCACAAGGCCCGGCTGCTGCGCCTCTCGGAGGAGCTGACGCGCTCCAAGGCCCAGCTGGTCGCCGAGGACGACCGGATGCGGGCGGAGGTCGCGCGGATGCTGCATGGCGAGCTCCAGACCCTCCTGCTCTTGAGCTGGGCTGAACTGGGCGAGGGCATGGCGCAACGTGAGAACGACCGCTCGGCATACGAGAGCAAGTTGGGACAGGTCGAGCAACGACTTGGGCGGGCTGCCGAGGTCCTCGACTCGGGGCTTGCCGGGTGGCTGGGCTCCATCGAGGATGCCGGCGACCTTTTCGTCGCACTGGAGCACCTGGTGGCGTCCTTCGCCCCGATCCTGCATGTGAGGCTGGAGCTGGACCCCCGCCTGAAGGAGTCAGGGGCGGCGCTGCCGCCCGCAGCGACGCGAGCGGCCCTTCGCCTGGTGCAGGAGGCGCTGCTCAACGCCCTCAAGCATGCCCGAGCCCGGGAGGTGCGCGTCGTAGGGGAGCCCGGCCCGCAAGGCGGGATCGCCTTGCGGGTGACGGACGATGGGCGCGGGCTCGGTGCTGCCCGCATGCGGCGGGGGCTCGGCTTCTCGGTCCTGGGCAAGGAGCTGGAGGCCCACGGCGGCACCTGGGACGTGAGCTCGGCGCCCGGCAGGGGGACGAGCTTGCAGGTCAGCTTGCCTATCGCAAGGGCCGGAGCATGACCCGAGGCCCCTCCCTGCCACGGCTCAAAGGCCCTTTCTTGCCGATCCTGCTGGTGGTCGCGCTGAACCGGGCATCCGTGCTGGCGTCGTTCGCCCCGGCGGATCGCCTCGGCTCCCACCACCCGCAACTCGTCTTCGCTGGCACGCTTTTGAGCTTCGTGATCGGGACCCTCGCCTGGCCGGCGCTCGCTCCTTTCGCCGAGCGCTTGCGCCGGCCGCGCCTGCGCAACTGGGGGGTGTTCTGGGGGGCGTTCATCCTGAGCACCTGGATCGCCAGCGTGCTCCTCGGTCGCTTGCTCCACGTGCTGTTCGGGGCCGGCTTCGCCCTTCCGCGGCTCTGGCTCGTGCCCATGTTCGTCATCCTGGTTTGCCTGGCCTTCTGCGAGATGATCCAGGCGCACGCCGACCGGGTTACCGAGGCGCGCCGGCTGATCGACCGCATCCTGACCACCCACGAGATGGTGCGCTGGGCCAAGGAGGCCGAGGGCCAGAAGTTGAGGAAGCTCCTCGTCTCCCGCGTCGAGGGGGAACTGTGCGAGCTGAGGCAAGAGGTGGCCGCCCTGCGCGATCCCGCGCGGGACGAAGCGGCAGGTTTGATCGCGCTGCGCGAGCGCATCGACACCCTGCGCGAGACGGATCTGCGCGAGGCGAGCCACCTCTTGCACCCCCATGTGCCCAAGGCCGGCCTCGCGCCCGCCCTGGCCTTCCTGGCGCGGCGGGTCGGCGGTCGGCTGGCCATCACGGTCGATCTCGCCGACGCGGTCCAGGAAGCCGTGGGCATGCTGCCGGCTCCGGTCTGCCACGCCGCGTACTGTCTGGCCGAGGCTTCATTGGAGCGGGCCGCCGACGCTTGCGGGGCGACTTCTGCCACGGTAAGCGTCGGCGCCGGACCTGAGGGTCAGCTGTTGCTGGCGATCGACCATGACTGCTGTGGCTGCTTCGATGACGTCGCCGATAGCCGCTTCGACCTGGCCGCGGCGCGGCTGGAACTCGCGGGCGGCGCGGTATGCGAGGAGAGGGCGGGCGCTCGCGAGCGTATCGCCATGACGCTTCCGCTGACGCATGGTGATTCCCTTTCGGACGTACCTGCGCTTGCTGTCTAGGGTTCAAAGATCGCGGACGGCTGTCAAGCAGCAAGCAAGGGAAAGGCGGATCACGCCTGGGAGGCGGGCGCGATCGCTTCTCGTTTCCCCGGGCCGTGGCAAGATAACCCCATCACCCATACACCCTTCTCTGAGCCCCTCGGCCCGCCGACCGCACACCGGCGGGCCGAGGTCGTTCTTGTTGACATGCTGCCGTGGACAGATGGGCAGGCAAGGGTTTAAGCTTCATGTCGAACATATGTTCAATAATTCGAGGCCTTCGACATGCACGACATCGTCCACCTGCAGACCCACTCCGTCTACTCCTTTCGCCAGAGCACCCTCACCATCCCCGACCTGGTCGCCGAGGCGGCGGCGCGGGGCCACGAGGCGATTTCCCTGACCGACACGGACGGCCTCTACGGCCTCGTGCCCTTTGTCCGGGCGGCACGCGAGGCGGGAGTGCGGCCGATCATCGGCGCCGAGCTCTCCCTGCGACTGGACGAGAGCGCGAGCCCTCACCCGCTGCGGGCGACGCTCCTGGTCCGCGACGAGGCGGGCTTCAAGAACCTGTCGCGCCTCGTCTCCCGCTTTCAGCTCGACGGGGGCAAGGGGCTCTCGCCCGAGGAGCTGGCGAGCCATGCCTCAGGGCTGACGCTGCTCAGCGGGGGCGAGCGTGGCGCGCTGCCGCGCCTCCTCTCGGAGGGGCGCCGCGAGACGGCCGAGGCGCTCCTGCGAACCTGGCGCGGGGCCTTCGGAGCCGAGCACTGCTTCGTGCAGCTCGGCCCCTGGTGGCCGGCGCCGCCCCTGCTGCGGCTCGCCGAGGCCTGCGGCGCGAAGGTGGTGGCCGCTCACGAGGCTTCCTACATGCGCCCCGAGGATGAGTGGACCTGGCAGCTGCTGAGGCGGGGCCACGGCCTGGGACGCCTGGCGCCCGGCCCTCGCCATCTCGCAGCCGACGAGGAGCTGCGGTGCGCCTGGCGCGAGGTTCCCGAGGCGCTGGCCAGTACCCGGGCGATCGCCGAGACCTGCACCTACGCGCCCGTCTTCGGGGCGTACCGTCTGCCCGACTTCCCGGGCCGTTCACCTGGCGAGACGAGCGAGGCCATGCTCCGCCGCCTCTGCGCCGAGGGCCTCGAGCGCCGCTACGCGGCCTCGGCCTATCGCGCCGACGCGCGGCGGCGAATGGACGAGGAGCTCGCGGTCATCGTGGCGATGGGCTTCGCGGATTACTTCCTCGTGGCGTGGGATCTGGTGCGCTTCGCCAGGGCGGTGGGCATTCCCCACGTCCCGCGCGGAAGCGCCGCGGGCAGCCTGGTCCTGTACCTCCTGGGGGTGTCGCAGATCTGCCCGCTGGAGCACTACCTGTGCTTCGAGCGCTTCCTGAACCCCGAGCGCAAGAGCCTGCCCGACATCGACCTGGACTTCGACTGGCGGCGGCGCGACGAGGTGGTGGACTACTGCTTCCGGACCTACGGCGAGGCGCACGTGGCGCGCATCGCCACCCACCAGCACCACGGCGCGCGCGGGGCCGTTCGGCTCGCGGGGGCGGCCCTCGGCATCGAGCAGGGCGTCATCGACGACGTGGCGCGGCGCATGCCGGGGTGGTTCGGCTCGGGCGACATCGCGGGGGCGGTTTCCAGGGCTCCCGAGTGCCGGGGGCTACCGATCGATCGCGAGCCCTACAAGGGGCTGCTCGAGACGGCCCGCGCCTTCGAGGGCATCCCCGATCACCTGGGCCTGCACCCCTGCGGCGTGGTGATCAGCCGGGACGTCCTGACGGACGTGGTGCCGCTGGAGCTTTCGGCCAAGGGCCCCGTCGTGACCCAGTACGAGATGAACGGGGTCGAGGCCGTCGGCCTGCTCAAGATGGACCTGCTCGGCAACCGCAACCTCGCCATCCTCGACGACGCCGTGGCCCTGGTCAACTCGCGCTACGGCCTCGGCCTCGTGCCCGACGGGCTGCCCCTGGACGACCCGCAGGCCTTCGAGCTGCTGCGCAGCGGGCGCACCTTCGGGATCTACCAGCTCGAGAGCAGCGGGGTCCAGGGGCTCTTGCGCCAGTTCCAGCCGACGGAGCTCGAGGACGTCACCGCCATCACCAGCCTCTACCGTCCCGGCCCCATCGACGGGGGGATCACGCCCCGCTACGTGGCGCGGCGCCACGGCCGCGAGCCGGTCGCCTTCCCCGACCCGTGCCTCTCCGAGGTCCTGGCGCATACCTACGGCTGCATTCTCTACCAGGAGCAGTGCCTCCAGGTCACGCACGTCTTCGCCGGGCTGAGCATGGGCCAGTGCGACAACCTGCGAAGGGGGATCGCCAAGCGCATCCGCCCCGAGATCGCGCGCCTCAGGGACGCCTTCTTCGAGGGGGCCGCTCGCCTGGGGCGCGACCCGGCCCGGACCGAGGAGGTGTGGGAGCTCCTGAGCAGCTTCGGGGGCTACGGCTTCGTGAAGGCGCACGCCGCCTCGTGCGCGGCGCTGGCCATCCGCGAGGCCTACGTCAAGGTGCGCTGGCCCGTCGAGTACCTGAGCGCGGTCCTCTCGGCCGGCTTCGGCTACTACCCGCCGCGGGTCTACATCGAGGACGCCCGGGCCTTCGGCGCCACCATCGCCCTGCCGTGCGTGAACCGCTCCGCAGAGGGCTACGAGGTCGAGGACGGCGGCATTCTGCGGGTGGGGCTCTCGGCCATCAAGGGGCTGGGGCCTGCGGGGATCGAGGCGATCTTGCAGGCGCGCCGGGACGGCCCCTTCGCGCACCTGGGGGACCTGCGGCGCCGGACGGGGCTTGCGCGTCCCGAGCTGGAGACCCTGATCGTGGTCGGGGCCTGCGATGTCTTCGGGCTCAGCCGCCCGGGCCTGCTGTGGCAGCTGGTGATGCTCTCGAGCGCCAAGACGGCGCCCAGCGTCCCGGCGCAGGGGATGCTGTTCGCCTTGCCCGAGGTGCTTCCCGAGCCGCCCGGGGTGCTCGCCGAGTACCCGCCGCGCCGGCGCCAGGCCATCGAGCGGGAGCGTCTCGGCTACACCGTGACCGTGAGGCAGCTGCCCCGCGTGGTCGGGTGCGTCTCGTTCCAGGAGGCCAGGGCACTGCCGCTCAAGGCCAAGGTCAGCGTCGTGGCGGAGACCGTCTCGCGCTTCGGTCACCGCACCAAGAAGGGGGAGAAGATGTGCTTCTTGACCCTCTCGGACGGGGCGGGCCAGATGCAGGGGGTCGTCTTCCCCGAGGCCTACAAGCGCTTCTCGCTGGAGCTGCGCAGGGGGGCTGCGGTGTTCTCGGGAACCCTCGGCGACGAGGACGGCGAGCCCATCCTGGTGGTGACCCACGTGGAGGCGCTGGGCGCCAGGGAGGCCGGATGAAGCGCCGATCGATCCTGCACGTGGACATGGACGCGTTCTTCGCGGCGATCGCCCAGCGCGACTACCCCCAGTACCAGGGCAAGCCGGTGATCATCGGGGGGCACTCGATCAAGCGCGGGGTGGTCGCGAGCGCGAGCTACGAGGCGCGGGCCTTCGGGGTGTACTCGGCCATGCCGCTCTACAAGGCCTACGAGCTGTGTCCTCACGCAGTGCGCCTGCCCGTCGAGATGGACAAGTACCGGGAGGTGAACGCCCAGCTCCAGGCCATCTGGGAGCGCTTCTCGCCGGTGGTCGAGCCGCTCTCCTTCGACGAGGCCTACCTGGACATGACGGGGACCGAGGCCTTGCTCGGGCCGGTCGAGCAGGTGAGTCACGCCCTGCGAAAGGCCATCAAGGCCGAGACGGGGCTGAGCGCGTCGGTGGGAGGCGGGACGTCCAAGCTCCTGGCCAAGGTGGCCTCCAAGGCCGCCAAGCCCGCCGGGGTGTGCCTGATCCGGCCGGGCGACGAGGAGGCGTGGCTGCACCCGCGCGACGTGAGCGTGATCCCGGGGGTCGGCGAGCGGACCAAAGAGCGGCTCTACGCGCTGGGGATCAAGACGGTCGGCCAGCTCGCCCAGGTCGGGGAGGCCTTCTTGAAGGCGCACTTCGGCGCGCAGGGGAGCGACCTGGGGCTGATCGCGCGGGGGCTGGACCCGCGCCCGGTGACGCCCGGCGGGGCTCCCAAGAGCATGGGGGGCGAGGAGACCTTCGATGTCGACAGCGATGATCCGGTCTTTTTGCGCCGGATGATCCTCAAGATCGCCTGCGAGCTGGGCTACCGGATGCGCAAGCACGGGCTCACGGCCGCGACGGTGACGGCCAAGGTGCGCTACGCCAAGACCTTCGAGACCGTCGAGCGCAGCACGACCCTGCCGGTCGGGACCGACGAGGACGACGCGGTGTACGACACGGCCTGGAAGCTGGCCACCAGCGCGTGGGACGCTCGGCGCCCGCTGCGGCTCATCGGGGCGAGCGTCTCGAACTTCCGGCCAAATGCGCAACTTACGCTCTTCACGTCGCCTGCGGCCAAGGGGATAGGAGCCTCTCGTGACCCTGATGCGCTTTACCGCGTGATGGATGGAATGCGCGATCGCTTTGGCCCTGCGGCCTTGCGGCGTGGGGCGCTAATTGAGTGATCTTCTTCACCTCGCGACAGAAGGGATTTCCGCTGCCTGCTGACTGGCCAAGCGATGGATAGTTGGCTCACGCTTCGATGATGTCACAGGCAACGGGTATTCATCATGAACTGTGACAGGATACTCTCATCAACCCCATATCACCTCACTGAGTTGAAG
>DATNQI010000072.1 GCA_036704125.1 Pantanalinema sp.
AAGCGAGACTCCTACGAGGAAAGCGACATGCCGCCCGCGCCGAACTTCAGGCCCACCCGGGCGAACTGATCGGCGGCGTCGGGCACCAGGCCCGTGTAGCGGAACTGACCGACCACGCGGCCCTGCGCATCGACGGTCTCCTGGTCGTAGGCGAAGAGGTCCTGCATGACGATCGTGTCACTCTCCATCCCTGCGACCTCCGAGATGCGCGTGATCTTGCGCGAGCCGTCCTTGAGGCGCGAGATCTGCACGATGATCTGGATGGCGCTTGCGATCTGCTCGCGGATGGCGCGGCTCGGCAGCTCCACGCCGCCCATCAGGACCATGGTCTCGAGGCGCGACAGGGCGTCGCGGGGGCTGTTGGCGTGGCCGGTGGCGAGGCTGCCGTCGTGGCCGGTGTTCATGGCCTGGAGCATGTCCAGGGCCTCGCCGCCGCGCACCTCACCCACGATGATGCGGTCGGGGCGCATGCGCAGGGAGTTGCGAACCAGGTCGCGGATGGCGATCGCCCCGGTCCCTTCCAGGTTGGGCGGCCGGCTCTCCAGCGAGATGACGTGGTCCTGGTGGAGCTTGAGCTCGGCGGCGTCCTCGATGGTCACGATGCGCTCGTCGCTGGGGATGAAGCCCGAGAGCACGTTCAGGAGCGTGGTCTTACCGGACCCGGTACCGCCCGAGATGAAGACGTTGAGCTTGGCGAGAATGCTGCACTTGAGGAAGTGCGCCATGTCGGCGTTCAAGGAGCCGTACTTGACCAGGTCGTCGATGCCGAGCCGGTAGTTCGGAAACTTTCGGATGGTGATGGTCGAGCCCGTGAGCGCCAGGGGCGGGATGATGACGTTGACGCGTGAGCCGTCCGGCAGGCGCGCGTCGCACATGGGCGAGCTCTCGTCCACGCGCCGGCCGATGGGCGCCACGATGCGGTCGATGACGACCCTGAGCTGCTTCTCGTCGGTGAAGGTGTCCGGGGTGCGGGTCAGCTTGCCGCCGCGCTCGACGTAGATGGTCTGGTGACCGTTGACCATGACCTCGGTGACCGCCGGGTCCGCCAGGAAGCGCTCCAGCGGCCCGAAGCCCACCGCCTCGTCGGCGATCGTGTTGATGAAGGCCACGCGCTCGGCGCGGTTGCGAAGCGGCACGTCCTCGAGCTGGTCGAGGATCTCGGCCGTCACCTCCAGCACCTTCTCGCGGATCTCGCCCTTGCGCTTGGGGTCGGCCAGGTACTCCAGGCTCAGGTTGAAGCGCTTGAGCGCCTCCACCAGCTCCCGGTGGACCTCGCGCCGCAGCTCCACGAGCACCGGGTCGACCACGGGGGCCCGATGGGGCACGAGCGCCGTCACCTCGCCCGCGGTATTCGCCTGGGCTTGCGGCGCGCTCGAAGGCGCGCTGGAGGCCGCCGCCTGCGTGACGCTGCGCTCGG
Source organism: Pantanalinema sp. (assembly GCA_036704125.1). Taxonomy (NCBI): domain Bacteria; kingdom Bacillati; phylum Cyanobacteriota; class Cyanophyceae; order Leptolyngbyales; family Leptolyngbyaceae; genus Pantanalinema; species Pantanalinema sp. Next base: position 1,418 of record DATNQI010000072.1, read on the forward strand.
TGACGCGCGAGAGCACCCCCTTGGCGGCGCTCTCGAGATTGGTCGCAGGCAGCGCGAGCGCCCGGGCGCCGAGCTGCAGGATGCCCGCAGAGACGGGGTGGCTGGGCTGCTTGAGCACGATGGGCTCGCCCCGATTGAGCGAGACGACGACCGCGCCGCTCGAGGGCACCTGCGCCATGAGGGGGCGCTCCAGGTGGTCGGCGATGTCCTCGGCGCTCAGCTCGTCCACGCTGCCCGCGCGGTTGAGGACCACGTGGATCTTCTCCATGGGGAAGCGCAGCGCCCGCGCCTGGTCGAGAACGGCCTTGGAGGCGTTGAGGGTGGTGATGTCCGGGGTGACGATCAGGAGCACGACGCTCGCCATGTCGAAGAGGGCGACCATCGCCTCGTGGCCGAGGTTCGGGAAGCTGGTATCGACCACGACGAGTTCGTGGTCGCGCGAAAGCTCGCGGGCGATCGAGGCGACGTCCGCCGCGCGCGGGACGAGGGTCTCGCCGACCGGAGGAGCCGCGAGCAGCGACACGCCCGACTCGTGCTCGGCCAGGGCCTCGTCGAGGGGCTTCGCGCCGCGGATCACGTCCGCCCAGGTGCCGGGCGCCGGGTCCAGGTCCAGGTAGGAGGCCTGCGAGCCGCCACCCATCCAGTCCAGGTCCCAGAGGGCGGTCGCGCGCTTGGTGCGCCGGGCGATCGCGACCGCGAGGTTACCCGCGAGGACCGAGCGCCCGAGCCCACCCTTTGCGCCGAAGACCAGGATCAAACGGGAAGCCATGGACTAGCGCTTCCCGTACTCGTTCTCGGGCATGGACGCCGGGTTGTTCACGATGGTCGGCGTCAGCAGGAAGACCAGCTCGGTGTGGTTCTTGCGGCTCTCGCGGTACTTGAAGGCCTCGCCGAGGAAGGGGATGCTCGAGAGGATGGGCACGCCCGTGACCGTCTCCTCGTCCTCGTCCGACAGAAGGCCCGAGACGACGATGCTCTCGCCGCTCTTGAGCTGCATGAAGGTCTCGGTCCAGCGGGTCGCGACGGCCGGCACCGAGATGTTGGGCAGCTTGATCGCGTTCGCCTGGTCGATGCGCGAGACCTCGGGGCGCACCTTGAGGACCATGGTGTCGGCCCCCTCGACGCGCGGCGTCACGTCCAGCTTGACGCCGAAGGGCTTCCACTCGATCGAGGAGCTGTTGTTGAGGATCAAGGGGATGGGGATCTCGCCGCCCGAGAGGAACTTGGCGCTCTCGCCGCTCATGGTGAGCAGGGTGGGCTGCGCGAGCAGCTTGGCCTTGCGGTTCTGGACCATCATGTTGAGCTGCGCTTCGAGCAGCGAGGAGCGCATGGGCAACCCGACCCGGAAGGGCGAGTTGGGCGGGGCCTCGGTCCACGAGACCGCGTCGCTCCAGTCCACGCCGGTCTTGCCGGACTCGGAGCGGCTGACCTCGAGCACCTTGACCCGCACCGCCACCATCTCGGGGCGGCGGTAGGTCAGGACCTCGATGTTGTAGTTGCGCACCGCCCCCTGGATCATGCGGCCGTCGGCGCCTCTGACGGGCGAGGGCCACACCAGGAAGTTGGTGAAGCCGGGCTTCTTGGCGCTGATCAGCAGGTCCTTGCTCTGGCCTCCGAGCTGCTGGACGCCCAGCACCTCGCCGTCGCCGACCGCCACGCGATCGACCCCTTCGGGAACCGTGTACACGATGGTCTGGCCCATGCGGATCACGATGTCCGGGGCGATCGCCTGAGCCGGCAAGGCCCATGCGAGCAACAAGGCAACCAGGAGCCCAAGGCAGCCAAGCCTCTTCCCCCCGGGGGGCGAGGGGGGGGTGATCTCATTCGCCTTGGCCCAAGCGCGCAACACGGCGGAACTCCTTTTACTGATTTTTCTTCGACTGGATCAGCGTCGTGCCGCTGAAGATCTCGACGCGATCGGGCCTGGGCGCGACGGGGCGAGCCGTGGCGACCGGCCGGGGCCGCGGGGCCGGCTCGCGGACGACGACCGTGCGCGGCACCACCTTCACCGGCGCCGGGCGAGGCGCCTGGGCCACGGGCACCTTGCCCAGCACGTAGCGCACCAGCTCGGCCTCCGAGATCTCGGGCGGCGTGACCGAGGCGTCTCCCTGCTCGCGCAGCGAGAGGCTCAGGTTGCCCTGCTCCTTGAGCGCGGCCAGAAGCGCCACCTTGTTGGAGGGCACCGCGAGGGTCAACAGGTCGCCGTAGGCAGCACTCGCCTCTTCCTCGGTGGCAGCCACCGCGTTCGAGAAGCGGTTGCCGACCGACATCACCCGCACCCGCTGGGCGACCTTGGTCGAGAGGAAGCCGGTCGGCGTCTGGATGGTCGCCGTCAAATCCACGTAGTCGTCGGGCTTGACCAGGGCGATGTCGTTGGCACCATCCGGCACGAAGAGGAAGCCGCGCTCGTTGGCGCGAAGCTTGGGGGCCACGCCGGTCGCGGCCGAAGGGGGCGCGATGCGCTTCTTGTGGAGGATCTCGCCCTTCACGACCGGGGCCAGGGTGATCTTGCCCTCGAGGTCCTTCTCGTCGAGGATGGCACCCTCGGGCAGGAGCTTCTTGGGGAACTTCACGGTCGTGACGACCGACGAGTCGAGCTGCTTGCGGGCGGGCAGGTCCTCGGAGGGGACGTAGACCTCGACCATCGTGTGGCCCTTCGCGAAGCCGTCCTCGAGGTCCGAGAGGTAGGTGACGGCGATCAGGCCCGCGAGGGCCGCGATGCCGAGGGCCGCGAACAGGAGCTTGCGATTGACGTCCAGCCCGTCGAGCAGCGAGGGCCTGGGGGCGGCCTTGGCCTTCGCGCGGGTCTTGGCCTTGGCTCCGACCCGCGCGGCGGTCCCCGAGCGGGACTTGGCCTTGGCCACCAGGTGCTTGGTGACGGCCTTCTTCGCGACGCGCGGCTGCCGGAGGCCGTCTTCGGGCGGCTCCGGTGGTTGCTCGCGCAGCTTATCGCGCAGGTTTGCCATGGTCCAACTCCTGTTGCCTGCGGCTCGGTTCGGCGCCGAGCCAGATCGTCGAGACGGGCTTTGCACCCGGCCTGGAAGCCACGACGACCCTCAGCCGCGAGCCGCCTTTCTCGTAGAGCAGGAGCGCGAGCGGAACCTTGTCGAGATCCCGGTTCAGGAGGTCGTCGTCGATTGCCGCCCGCCAGCCCTTGCGGGGGAGCTCCTTTCGGTAGAAGGCCACGACCGATCGCAGGTCCGCCTCGACGGTCGCGATCGCCTGGTCTCCCCTGGAGAGCTTGGTGGAATGCGGCTTGGCGCCAGGATACAAGGGTATCTTACCCCGCGCCAGCTCCTCTGTCACAAGGGCGAGGGCCGGGAGCTGGACCCCGAGCGTCAGCAGCAAGACAAGCAAGAGTCTCACGGCGAGAGCGGCGCCTCGAGGACCTCCTTGATCCAGGGGTTGAGATCCACCAGGCCGACCTTGGCGCCGACGGGCATCCGCACGGGCAGCTCGCCCGGCATGTAGGCCTCGGCCCGCACGCCCATGCCGTCCCAGATCTTGCCGGACTTGCCCGTGACGAGCCTGGCGCCCTCGTTGGCGCCGGTGCCGACCGACTCGAACCAGCCCGCCTTGGAGGTGATGCGCTGGCCGTACATGACAAAGCCGATGCCGAACTTGCCGGTGGGATCCTTGGCCGTGTAGGCGCGGGCGTAGATCCCGAGGGGGGTCGCCTCCTTCATGACCTTGCGCGGGGCCACGCTCTCGTAGCGCCAGGTGGGGGCGGCGGCATCCACCGCGCGGGACGTGCCCAGCACCTTGCGGGCGTAGGTGGCGCGATCGGCGCCGTTGGCGGCCTCCTTGAGGACGCCGACGCCCATCAGCTTGTCGTTGATGCCGCCCGCGGTGGCGTTGATCGAGGCCTCGCGCGCCGCGAAGCGGCTCGCGATGAGCACGTTCTGGCGCTCGTAAATCCCGAACCCGATGAAGGCGACCGCCAGCAGCATGAAGACGAGCAGGGGCAAGAGCAGCCCCGCCTCGACCATCGCCTGCCCCCGCTGGAGTCCCCCCCGCCCCCCGGTGGGGCGGGGTCGGGGGTGGGGGGATCCAATCAAGTTCCTTGTCCTAGTGCTCAGAGACAATGCCGCCTCCCGCGTTCGGTCCGCCGAAGCTGCCGTTGTGCTTCTGTCCCGTCCGCACCAGGCGCGGCGAGTACCACCTGAGCCCGAAGGCCCCGATCTTGAGCGCCTGCCCCTTGGCCGCAGGATCCTTCTCGATCTCCTCGCTGGAGACGTAGCCCGCCGAGGCCCAGGCGGGCACGTCCACCGCGCTCTCGCCGGTCTTGACGCCGAAGAGCGACCAGTTGGAGCCCTGGTACTTGGGCACGACCTCGACGAAGCTCTTGCCGCCGCCCTTCTGCTTGCCCAGGCCCTCGTTGGGGTAGTTGACCGCCCCGATGAACTGCTGCTGGGTCGTGTTCTCGCGCAGGGCCTGCTGGTCGTCGAAGGCCCGGACGTTCTGGGCGTCGATCGCAGCCCCGGTGCTCAGGTGATCGTTCATTCCCTGGATGTTGGCGACGTAGGCCATGCGGGCCGCGTCAGCCACGATCTCGGGGCCGGCCTGGTCGACCCAGGTGTTGTATTCCACCAAGCGATCCCGGAGCTTCTCGACCCGCTTGACGTAGCCGCTGGCGCGTGCGAGGCGCCGCTGGAACTCCGCCTCGTTGTTGAGGTTGCCCAGGGCGTGCAGCAACTCGACCCGCGCGCGGAGGCCCTGCTCGGTCATGGCAAGGTAGGCGAGCTCGCGGGTGTGGTGGACGCTGACCTTGACCGAGACGGCGGCGAGCGCCGCCGCGTCCGCCCCGTTCTGGGCCTGGATCTTGGCGGTGGTGAGGCGTCCCAGATCGAAGAGCGCGAACAGCACCGTCACGAGCACCGCCAGGACCAGGGCGACGTAGATGAGGGCCTGGCCATCCTCTTCACGGGCGAGGCGCCGGATCGAGAGCGCGCGGCGCATCACTCGCCCCTCTTGGTGACACCGAAGACCTGGGAGTCGATGACATCCAGCCCCACGATGGTTCTATCCGCCGCATCCGCAATCCGCCTGACGCCGTACAGGAAGCCCTCGAGGCCAGCTTTCATGAGCGGGTCCTGGATGGCGATCGTCGCCTTCTGGAGCGAGCCAAGCGCCAAGGGAGCGTTCCTGAGGCTCTCCACAAGCTGCGTGGATTGCTTGGTGAAGGCAGTGGGAAGGGTCTCGTTGTCCGACGAGGCGTAGACCGCGGCCTTCGAGCGGCCGGGCATGTAGATGTCGCCGCCCGGGTTGGGCCCCACCGCCTGCAAGGGGCTGAAGGTGAACACCCCCACCATGCCTACCGCCTGATCCCCGAGCCCCACCTTGTCGAACGCGCCCCGGATGGCATCGGTGACGGGTCTCGTCGCGTTGCTGATGCCGTTTATCGGCCCCAGATCCGCCTGGTACTCGACCATCTGGTTGCTGTCGGCCTGGGCGGCGGACCTTGCCCCCTTGCCCCGCACGTACTCGCGGTTGATGGCGATCGTCCCGCCCATCTGGCCGACCTTGGGCGGCGTGCCGGCGCCCAGCATGCGCGAGAAGGCCGCGAGGCCCTCGTTCCACTCCTTGTTGTCCTTGACGGCGGTCAGCCTGATGAGCCGCTCGGTCTCCTCGGTCTTGATCGTGACCTGCCCGTCGCTGCCCTCGGCGATCGCCTTGATCCAGGGCTGCTCGGACTCCTCGCCGTAGGCGCTCAGCACCTCCTTGGCGGGCGCGTCGAAGGCGACGCCGTCGCGGCCGCCGACCGTGGCCGCGCGAGCCGCCAGAAAGCTCGCCCCCGTCAGGGTGATCTGGCGCTGGAGGAAGATGCCGAGCTGGATGGTGCCGAAGGTGAGCACGAGCAGGATCGGCAGCACGATCGCGAACTCGACCAGGCTCTGGCCGGATTCGTCCCTGAGCGCGCGCCCCCGTAGCCTCATGCCTCTACCTCCCGAAGAAAGTGGGCAGGTGCGGGTAGAACAGGGCGATCAGGGTGCCCGCCGCGATCGCGACCCCGTAAGGGAAGGGCGGCAGCGCGCTCGTGCCGAGCATGGCGTCGGGCTTCGCTCCCGGGGTGAAGAGGCTCAGCATGAAGAAGTAGATGTTGCGCAGGACCTTCATCAGCGCCCCGTAGCGCAGGGCGAAGAGCAGCGAGATGACCCCGCCCGCCAGCGCCACGTCCACCAGGGCGACCAGGATCAGGGGATAACCGATCCATGCGCCGATGGCGACCATCAGCTTGAGGTCACCGGCCCCCATCTTGGCGAAGAGGTAGAGGAAGAGGAAGACGGCCAGGGCGATTCCGGCCCCCGCGAGGCTCGAAAGCAGCCCCGGCACCCCGCCCATGACGAGGCTCAGGACGAGGCCCGCGAAGAAGGCGGGAAAGGTCAGCCAGTTGTAGATCCGGTGCCAGCGCCAGTCGGTATAGACGGCCACCAGTAACACCGGGATCAAGCCCCAGATCCACACGAACGCGATCGCCCCTTATCTACGAACGAAAAATCGTCGCAATTCTTCTCACTTGCTTGAGTTACCATACCCGCCCCCCCCGCTGGTATCACCCGCCTTCGAGCACCTATACTGGGAATGGCAAGCATTCGAACCCAAAGGAGAACCACGGTGGAACGCGCATACGGTCGGACCATGAGCCTGCTGCTCTCAGCTGCGTCGCTCGCGCTGGCGACGCCAGGAGCCTGGGCCGCGGATGCGGGGCAAGGCCTTCTCGTCCTGGACAAGGAGATCGGCGACGTCACCGGCGACGGGATGCCCGACACCGTGCTCCTGAAGGGCAAGAAGGCGGGCGAGGCCTATCGCACGGACCTGACCGTCTTCGTCGAGGACGGCGCCCATCGCACCATGTACCGCGCGAGCGTCGGCAAGATGAACGCCGGCTACGATCCCGAGCTCGACCTGGAGGACCTGGACGGTCGCACCGGCCAGGAGATTCTCGTCTCCTTCAACCCCTCGGGCACCAGCGCCGTCGAGATCTTCAGCCTCTTCACCTTCGACCGCAAGCTAAAGCCCCTGGTCCTCCAGGAGGCCCTGAACCGGCCGGCAGACGTCAAGGTGACCTTCAAGCCGAACTTCCAGGTGGTCGTCGAGGCCAAGGGGCTCAAGAAGGTCTTCGACCGGTCCACGGAGAAGCAGGAGTACATCTCGACGGGCGTCTACTGGCCGGACGGCACGCTCAAGCGCCGGATGGAGATGGGGCACGGTGCCGACGGCATCTCGAAGCTCGAGGTGGCGGGCCGCGACCGGATCAAGACCACCCAGTCCATCTCGGGCGCCTCTCGCGCCGACAAGATCGCCTTCCTCGAAGCGGAATGGCGCATCGAGAACGGCCAGCGCAAGTTCCTGAAGGCGAAGATCCTGCCGCGCGAAGCCGTCACCAAGTAAGAAAAGGGCCCTCGCATCGTTGCGAGGGCCCTGAGTTTTTGTTGATGCTTACTTGATGTTCTTGGACATGGCATCGACGCTCTTGCCGAGCTTCTCGATCATGCCGTTGATCTTCTCACCGAGAACCTTGTAGGTGCCGGCGCAAACCAGGGCGACAACGGCGACGATCAGACCGTACTCGACCATCGACTGGCCTTCTTCTTCGCGGATGAGCTTGGCGATCAGTTCCATTGTGCATTCCTCCTCTGGCTCGCGGGGCGGTAAACTCTTCACACCCTTCTTATCGCCCTGCGATCTCCCGACTCGGTAAGATCCAACTCAAGCTTCGGTTAAGCCGAAGATAAACCATCGGAAGAATGGCGCTTGGCGTTATTCCTGCCGCCTTCTATGCTGGATCCGGAGCGAGGAGGGCCGGCCATGGCCAAGACGAGCACGTCGAAGGTATCGGCGACGTTCCTGGACGAGCTGATCCGGGATTACCTGTCGCTGAGCGAGCAGGTGCAGCGGCTGGAGACCCGGCGAGAGCACATCGAGCAGCAGTTGCGGGTCGCGCTCGAGGTCAGCCCCGACAAGGCGGCGACCACCCCCTCGGGGAGCGCCGTGCTGGTGGAGTCGGACCTGGTGCGTTACGACCTCGCCACCCTGCAAAAGGCCCTCCCCCCGGAAACGCTCGCGCGCGTGAGCCACGTCCAGATCGACAAGGACCTCGTGGAAGCCGCGGTCTCGGTCGGCCTCATTCCTGCCCAAGTCGCCGATCGGGCGCGCCGCCTGATCAAGCGCAAGCCTCAGCTGCGCGTGCGACAACCGTCTGGCTAAGCACCTATTGCCTGAATCGAACGTCTGCCTGCGTCCTCCCCGCCCCCTGGTGGGGCGGGGTCGGGGGTGGGGGGATACAATCAAGTTCCTCATGCCTTCGTGAGGGACTAGGAACGTTTAGATCCCCCCACCCCTAGCCCCGCCCCACCCGGGGGCGGGGTATCAAGCGAACGACTAGTTTCACACCGACCTGCTTAGCCACGCGGACGGACAAACCGCGCACGCTGCGCCTCGGGCAATTGCCTGCTCGCCTCGCGCAGCGTGAGGCCCGAGGCACGCGCATGGTGCGCGTCGAGGAACTGACAGGTCAAATCCGGGCGCTTCTTCGAGACCTCGCGAAGCACCCAGCCGATCGCCTTGCGGATGAAGAACTCCTTCTCGTCGAGCATCTTCTCGGCAAAGCGGGAGAAGGTCTCGAAGTCGCCTTGTCCTGCGCGCAAGGGTTCCAGCAGGGCGAGCATGGCTGCCCTGCGCATCCAGAAGTTGGTATCCTCCGACCACGCCTCGAGGATGGCCTCGCGGCGCGGATGGCGATCGACGAGCGGCCCTGCGACCTTCACGGCGAGCCAGTCCACATGCGCCCAGGTGACGGATTCGCGCAGCATGGCCTCCACCTGGGCGAAGGCCCCGTCGTCGAGGCGAGGAACGTACAGCTCCACGATGGCGATCGCAAGCGATCGCAGCTCGTGAACACCCGGCGCCCACAGCATGCGCGCCGCATCTCGCACCTCGTCCTGCGCCAAGCGAGGGAAGGTCCGCCGAAAGTCCTTGGCCGCCAGTCGGATGCGGGGGACCGTGATCCCGATGAACACGAGATCGCTCTTGAGGTAGGCCTTCTCGTGGGTCGCGCGGTCGATCGACGCCTCTTCCCGGAAGATGCGCTCGATAGCCATGATCCAGGCCTGAGGCGTGCGCGTGGACACCGTGGTATCACCCCCCAATTCAAAAGGCCCTTCGCCGTCGCGAAGGGCCTCGAAGTTGCAGTCTTGCTTACTTGATGTTCTTGGACATGGCATCGACGCTCTTGCCGAGCTTCTCGATCATGCCGTTGATCTTCTCACCGAGGACCTTGTAAGTGCCGGCGCAAACCAGGGCGACAACGGCGACGATCAGACCGTACTCGACCATCGACTGGCCTTCTTCTTCACGAATGAGCTTGGCGATCAGTTCCATTGTGCATTCCTCCTCTGGCCTGCGGGGCTTTAAACTCTTCACACCCTTCTTATCGCCCTCCGATCTCCCAATTCGGTAAGATCCAACTCAAGCTTCGATTAAGTCAAAGATAAGACAATTCAAGGGAAAAAGGCATCCGTGACGTAGCGAATCTTGCCGTCGATCGTCAGGAACCAGAAGCCCGTGGAATTGCGCTCTCGATACTTATCGGACCAGAGCTTGCAGCCGAACGGGTTCGAGGCGTAGGAATGATCGATTTTGCGGTCGTAGAGATAATCGTGGAGATAACCGATCCTGTAAAAACCCAGACGATCGGAATGGGTCTTGATGAAGGTTACGTCTTCATCGATGAGAAGGGTGAGAAGCTTATCCCCCTTCTTGTAGGCATCCCGCATATACATCCCGCCGGGCCACGGCTCTTTTCGATCTCGGCGTGCCTCTTCCTCCGCTCTGTCCCCGTTGAAGTACTGCGCCAGGTGGACCATGGCGACGTACTGTTTGCCCCTCTTCTTCATCTGGTGGATGTAACCGTATTTTGCCTTGGCGGCGAGCATGAGGTCCGTCGTGAGGTAAACGCTGACAGGCGCGTCATGAATTCGCTCAAGACGCAACTCTTCCGGCGTGGACTGATGAGGATCGTCAAAAATGGCGGAAGAGGTGGCCGCATCCGTCGCCCAGCACGGGGCGGAGAAGCTCATGCAAATGACTCCCGACCAGATGGCGACGCGCTGCATCATGACCTGCTTCCCCTTCTTGGGAGACTCGACGATCGAAAAAAGCCCTCGCACTGCTGCGAGGGCTTTCGTGTTTGTTTTCGGCTTACTTGATGTTCTTGGACATGGCATCGACGCTCTTGCTGAGCTTCTCGATCATGCCGTTGATCTTCTCACCGAGGACTTTGTAGGTGCCGGCGCAAACCAGGGCGACAACGGCGACGATCAGACCATACTCGACCATCGACTGGCCTTCTTCTTCACGGATGAGCTTGGCGATCAGTTCCATTGTGCATTCCTCCTCTGGTTCACTCGGGCGGCAAAACGCTTCACACCCTTCTTATCGCCCCGCCCGATCCGAACTCGGTAAGATCCAACTCAAACTTCGATTAAGTCGAAGATAAGCATCCTTGACCGCCCAGCCCGAGCTTCTGCCACAGGATCTCGAAAGAGAGGGCGCCCGCGAGGTCGCCGGTCTTCACGCGCATGGTGAACTCGCCCATCCATTCGGAATCGAAAAGGTGGCTGTATTGCGCGACCGCCTTCTCGGGATCTCGGCGGTAGGCGGCTTGGAACTCCACGGCCTCCTCCCCCGCCTTGAGCAACCTCGAAAAGGAACCGATCTTCTTGAAGCGCTCCGCCATGGCCTGGTCATTGGCGAAGAGGGCCTCGATCTTCGCCTTGTCCGGATGCGTGCCCGCAACGACGATCATGCCCTGGGAGTCGATCTGCAGATCGATCGGGTGAGCCGTATCGACGCCTGCTTTCGAAAGCGCCGCGGCAAACTGTCGCTGGAAGACGGCCTGTTCCTCGCGCAGTTCGCGCCGGATGGCGTCACCCGTGATGACGCCGTTGGTCGCGTACTTGAACAGCGAGCCAAGAGGACCGTTCTTGAGGGCTTCCGAAATCCCACCGCCGCCGACCTCGCGCCTCGCCTGGGCGAAAGCCTCCTCGAAGCTCGCCTCGGTGGATGAGGCCGGCACCTTTCGAGAGGATGACGGCGAAGGCGAATGGGCTGTGACGCCAGCAATGTTCATGAAGCACCTCACGATCGAAAGGGCATATAACCTTCATGTCGCCAGGAACCATGCGAATCTTGAATGCCGAACGCTCGAGAGAAGGGATCTTCAATGAGGAGTCCAGTTGCTTTGCTGCTGGTGGGCGTCTTGCCCCTTCTGGTCGCTTGGAAGGCGCCGGAGAACTCGTGTGACTTCGTCGCCAAACCCCATCACCCCGACCCGCATAAGCTGATGCAGGAATACTTGCGGCGAGATTTCAGGGGTGATTTCACCTCGGCCAACGCCTGGTTCGATTCTGCCATCATGTGCCCCGGTCACGTACCGGGGTGGGATGCCGCCACCATCGTGGCCAGCTACAGCATCCGGGACTCCCGAATTGACCGTGACACGGCGCACCTCACGGTCGATTACCTGCAACTCGGGACGACCTGGTCGGACGGCGGCGTCAAGATCGATCCGGGAAAACGAACGATCCGCTTCAAGCTGGAAAAGACACCCTTCGGCTGGCGTCTAGAGAACCACTTCAACAACTGGCACATCAGCCTGCCAAGCGCGCTCGGCACCTCCAAGATAAAGCCGAATGATCGCAAGCGACTCGAAGCGACGGCCGCCCGCCTACAATACTGAGTCCCATGCAAAAGGGCCCTCGCGTCGATGCGAGGGCCCTTGGTCTTGTCGAAGCTTACTTGATGTTCTTGGACATGGCATCGACGCTCTTGCTGAGCTTCTCGATCATGCCGTTGATCTTCTCACCGAGGACCTTGTAGGTGCCGGCGCAAACCAGGGCGACAACGGCGACGATCAGACCGTACTCGACCATCGACTGGCCTTCTTCTTCGCGGATGAGCTTGGCGATCAGTTCCATTGTGCATTCCTCCTCTGGCTTACGGGGCGGTAAACTCTTCACACCCTTCTTATCGCCCTGCGATCTCCCGACTCGGTAAGAATCCGGCAAATTTTTGGTTAAGGCGGGAATAAGTTAGAATGAGGTCACATAAAACTTCACTTGCTAAAACATATACCAAGGTATAAAAAGTATTTCATACTGCCCTTCGTCTCGCCTGAAGAAAGGCTCTCGATGACCACCCAGATCCTCGCCGCCTCCCTCGCGACCGCGATCGCCGGTGCGTTGCTGGTGGCGCAACCCGCCCGCGCCGAAGAGGATCCCTTCGGGACCATCAGCGACAAAGAGCAGGCGCAGATCGATCGAGGCGACATCATCATCCAGGTCGAGAAGACGAGCAACGCGCTCAAGCACTTCCGGGCCGTCGGACAGGTCAAGGCGCCCGCCGCCAGGGTCTTCGCGGCCTTCACCGATTACGATCGCTACCCCGAGATCTTCAAGCTCAAGGAAACCCAGATCCTGAGCCGCAAGGGCAACGTCCTGAACGTGCGCGCGGTCCTGGGGCTGCCCTGGCCCATCGGGGACCGGTGGGTCACCAACGCCACCGCCCTCTCGCCCGAGACCCTTTCCTTCTCCTATCACCGGATCGAAGGCACCATCCTCGAGTACGACGGCACCATCGAGGTGGTCCCGAAGGGGCCCAAGCTCTGCCAGGTGTACTACGCGGCAAAGGGCGATCCCGGCATCCCGCTCATGCCGGCATGGCTGCTCAACCGATTTCAGGAGAGCCTGCTGCCCGACTCGATCCGCCGGGTGCGAGAGCACCTCAACGCCAATTGAAACGAAGCGCCCGCCGGATCCGGCGGGCGCTTCCTTCTTTGGTTCTAGTGAGCCCGCATCAGGCCCTTGGCGTGATGGCCGTAAGCGAGGCCGAAGGCACCGCCCAGTAGCCTGATCGAGACGATCATGCCGACCGCGAGGGCGCCCGCGACCAGCGCGTACTCGATCATGCTCTGACCACGCTCGTCGCGCAGCAGGCGCCCGACAAGGCCTCGCATCTACAAGCCTGAGAAGACAATCGGGACGTAAGCGTTAAGCGTCGTCCCGAACTTGGCGTCATCCTCACCAATCATAAGGACGTTTGCATAGACGGCCCCAGGCTTGTTGGTCTTGGCGTAATCGAGGACCTTTTGGCTGATGATCGGGAGCACCGCCTTGCCCGTCCCCTGTGTGAAGGTGCGCTCCTTGGTGGGATCGCTCGTGTAAGGTGTCAACGACGCTGGCGATACCCGCAGGCTCAGGAATAAGCCCTTGGCATCCAACTCGGGGATGGCCTTATTCGCCGAGTCGAAGTACGTAACCTCAGCCTTGACGTAGGTTGCCCCGATGGATCCCTGCTCCCCGATCGCCGTGATGGTCGGGTTGGTGAACGTGGGCGAGCCGCTGGTATCGAACACGACCCCGACCGTGCCGGGCTCGACGCCCTGCACCTTGATCTGGGCGGGCACGTTGGTGTACCAACCGCAGCCCGCGAGCCCCAGCACCAGCGCAACCGCTCCAAATTGCTTCAACATGGCGTCCTCTGACCAGGCCTGATCACATCTAGCGCGCCGAGCCGCTGCCGTGGAAGGCACCGCGCATCATCCGCTGCAGTTCGTTGGGGTTCTCCGAGTAGGAAAGGGCGTCGTCCAGGCTGATCACGTCGTCCTGGTAGAGGTTGAAGAGCGCCATGTTCATGCTCTGCATGCCGTCCATGCCGCCCTGGTTGATGATGTGGTTGAGCTGATCGAGCTCGTTCTTGTAGATGATGTCCTGCACGGTGGGCGTCGAGACGAGCACCTCGACCGCCGCGCGGCGGCCCCGGCCGTTGCTGCGCGGGATGAGACGCTGCGAGACGGCGCCCCGCAGGATGCCGCCGAGCTGGTGGCGGATGCCGTCCTGCTCGTGGGGGGGGAAGGTGCTGATGACGCGCGAGACCGTGCCCACCGTGTCGGTGGTGTGCATGGTGCTCATGACCAGGTGGCCCGTCTCGGCCGCCTTGACGGCCGCGAGGATCGTCTCCTGGTCGCGCATCTCACCGATCAGGATCACGTCCGGGTCCTGGCGCAGGGCGTACTTGATGGCGTTGGGGTAGGTCAGGGTGTCCGCGCCCAGCTCGCGCTGGGTGATGACCGACTTCTTGTTCTGGTAGACGAACTCGACCGGGTCCTCGATGGTCAGGATGTGGACGTCCTTGGTCGTGTTAATGAACTCGACCATGGCCGCCAGCGTCGTGGACTTGCCCGAGCCGGTGGGGCCGGTGACGAGCACCAGGCCCTGGCGCTCCAGGGCGAGCTTCTTGATGACCGGCGGCAGGTCCATGCCGTCGACCACCGGCGGCTTGAGCGGGATGACGCGGAAGGCCGCCCCGATGTTGCCCTGCTCGAAGTAGACGTTCACGCGGAAGCGCGCCAGCCCGTCGATGGTCAAGCTGATGTCGATCTCGCGGTTCTGCTCGAACTGCTGGCGCTGCTCGGTGTTCATCAGGCTGTAAAGGGCCTGGCGGGTGTCGGCGGGGGTGAGGGTCTTGTACTCGGTGGGCACGATGCGGCCGTCGATGCGCAGCACCGGACTGGACCCCACCTTGATGTGGATGTCCGAGGCGGTCTTCTGGACCGCGGTCCGCAAAAAGTCGATGATGTTCATGGCGACGGCGGCTCCTGGTTACGACTGGGCGCCGACGGCGGCGGGCGGGATCTGGGCGAGGGGGAAGCCGACGCACTTGCTGAGGATCCGCTGGATGTCGAACAGGTTGCGGATCGCGTCGGGGTGCGTGGTCTCGCTCTGCCAGGTCTCGACGACCTGGCCCTTGTCGTCCATGAAGTTGACGGCCATGGTGAGGTTGGTCGGAAGGAACTTGCCGGCCTGCACGTTCTTGATCTCGTCCATGGCGGGGGGATCGTACTTGAGGTTGACCTCGCCGATGGTGTGGATCTTCTTCTTGCGGAAGGTGTGCGACTTGGGGAAGAGGTTGATCAGGATGAAGTAGGCCGAGGTGACGAGCACGACCTCGCAGGCGTAGAAGCTGCCGGCCGACTCGCCGGGGCCGCCAACCGTCGCGTCGAACTGGTAATAGCAGCCGAGGATCCGGTCCGCGGGGTTCACGGTGTCGAAGAGGATCTGCAAGAGCACCTGACCGACGCCAGGGACGGTCCCCGCCTTCTTCATCAGCTCCTGGAGGCGCGGATGATTGAAGGCGCTGTGAGGGGGGGCCGAACCGGGTTGCGACGAGACGGTTTCGGTGCTCAAGGGGAGAACCTCCGTGAGAAAAGCAGGACGGACGCTCGTATTGTACCCGAGCGTCCGTCCCCATAATCCGCGAAGGCTAGACCTTGGCCGTCTCGCCGCTCCCGGCCGGCACGAGGCGCTCGATCCCGCCCATGTAGGGGCGAAGGGCCTCGGGGATGACGACCGAGCCGTCGGCCTGCTGGTAGTTCTCGAGGATGGCGGCCACGGTGCGGCCGACCGCGACCCCCGACCCGTTGAGGGTGTGGGGGAACTGGACCTGCTTGTCCCGGCGGAAGCGCAGGCCGCCGCGGCGGGCCTGGAAGTCGCCGCAGTTCGAGCAGCTCGAGATCTCGCGGTACTTGTCCTGGGCGGGCATCCAGACCTCGAGGTCGTAGGTCTTGACCGCGTTGGCGCCCATGTCGCCGGCGCAGAGCAGGATCTTGCGGTAGGGCAGGCCCAGGCGCTGCAGGACGGCCTCGGCGTTGGCCGTCATCTTCTCGTGCTCGTCCATGGAGGTCTCGGGGGCGACCACCTTGACCAGCTCGACCTTGTCGAACTGGTGGACGCGGATCAGGCCCTTGGTGTCGCGGCCCGCGGCCCCCGCCTCCGAGCGGAAGCAGGGGGTGCCCGCGGTCATGTGCAGGGGCAGCGCGGCCTCGTCGAGGATCTCGTCGCGGTACAGGTTGGTCAGGGGGATCTCGGCGGTCGGGATCAAGTAGAGCTTGGTGTCCTCGAGCTTGAAGAGCTGGTCGGCGAACTTGGGCAGGTTGCCGTTCGCGAGCATCGTCTCCTCGTTGGCGACGTAGGGCGGCTGGATCTCGGTGTAGCCGTGCTCGAGGGTGTGCAGGTCGAGCATGAAGTTGATGAGCGCCCGCTCCAGGCGCGCTCCGTGGCCCTTCATCAGGGTGAAGCGGGTACCGGCGAGCTTGACCGCGCGCTCGAAGTCGATGACCCCCAGGGCCTCGCCCAGCTCCCAGTGAGGCTTGACCCCGAAGTCGAAGGCGCGGGGAGTGCCCCAGCGCGTGATCTCGACGTTGTCGTCCTCGCTCAGGCCATCGGGCACCGAGGAGTCGGGCAGGTTGGGGATCTGGTACATGAGGGCCTGGCGCTCGGCCTCCACCTCGTTCTGGCGGGCCTCGAGCTCCTTGATGCGCTCCCCGTTGGCCTTGACCGAGGCGATGATCTCGGAGGCGTCCTCTTTGGCCTTCTTGAGGGCGGCGACCTGCTCGCTGGCCTGGTTGCGGATGGATCGCAGCTCGTCCAGCTTGGCCTGGTTCTCGCGGAACTCGGTGTCGAGGCGCACCAGGGCGTCAAAATCGAATTCGAAGCCGCGGCGCGCAAGGCCACGCTTGACCAGGTCGGGTTCCTGCCGGATGAGCTTGATGTCTAGCACGGGGAGGCTCCTTACGTTATCGCTGCCGAATGATCCAGTATAACGCGAGGCAAAGCGGCAAGCCAAGCCAGGTTGTTGCGCTCGCATTGACACCCCTTGCCTGGAAGGCTACAACGGAGCCCGGTAAAGGAGAAAACCCCATGTTCTTGAAGCGCTGGGCCGGCGGCTCGTTCGGCGATATCGGCTGGCTGATCGTCCGGGTGACGTTCGGGCTCCTGCTGATGACTCACGGCTACGCCAAGCTGTTCGGCGCCACGCCCGATGGCGGGCGGATGATCGAGGGCTTCGCCAAGGGAGCGGTCGAGCCGCTGGGCTTCCCGGTCCCCCTCTTCTTCGCCTACATGGCGGCGCTCGCCGAGTTCGCGGGCGGGCTCTTCGTCGCCCTCGGGCTGTTCACCCCCGTCGCCGCCCTGTTCGCGGCGTTCACCATGGCGATCGCCGTGTGGCACCACATGGGCCAGGGAGATCCGCTCAAGGTCTTCGAGCTGGGCCTCATCTACCTTGCGATCTCGCTCGGGGCGATGCTCATCGGCGGCGGGCGCTACTCGCTCGATCGCATCCTGCGCACCCCGTTCCGTCCCGCGGATCGCACCGACTCCGCATCCCGATCGTCCTAGTATCGCTCACCCCCCTGCACCAGGAGACCTCGCATGTTCGACGCCACCTTTAGGACCCTCGCCGTCGCGGCCCTGACCCTCGGGGTCGCCGCCTGCGGCCAGCAGAACGTCAAGCACGACCACGACGCCGCGACCGCCGTCCAGGAGGCCGCGCCGCTGCCGAGCCTGAAGATCACGGCCCCCAAGGAGGGCGAGGTGCTCGCAGGCTCGGACGTGTCGGTCACCTTCGACCTCTCGAACTACGAGGTGGCCCCCGCCGCCCAGCACGTCCACCTCATCCTGGACAACGAGCCCTACCTGCCCGTCTACGACGCCTCGAAGCCCTTCGTGCTCAAGAACCTCGCCCCCGGCAGCCATACCCTGCGCGCCTTCCCCAGCCGCGCCTGGCACGAGAGCATCAAGAACCCCGAGGCCTTCGCCTTCGTCAACTTCGCAGTCAAGAAGGCAGACAATTCCCGCAAGATCGACCCCGCCGCGCCGCTGTTGACCTACAGCCGCCCCAAGGGCACCTACGAGGGCCAGGCCGCCGAGAGCATCCTGATGGACTTCTGGGTGCGCAACGCGGAACTCTCGCCCACGGGCTACAAGGTCCGCTACACCCTCGACGGCAAGAGCACCGTCCTGAGCGAGTGGCTGCCCGTCTACTTCGACGACCTCGCGAGCGGCACGCACACGATCAAGCTGGAGCTGCTGGATCCCGCCGGCAAGGTGGTTCCCGGCGCCTACAACACCACCACCCGCCAGTTCACGGTCAAGCGCTGAATACCGGCCAGCCCTGATTAAAACTGCGATAAAACTCGCGGCGCGGACGCAAGAAGTGATGCGATTTCCGGGAAAACAACCCTAAGTAAGCGTTTTCTCAGAAGGGCCCCGTCATGCTAGGACCGACTCGCAGCCAATCCACCCCGAACCCGAGGCCTCTCAAGGCCTCGGGTTCGGATGCTTCTCAGCCCGTCCCCGAGACGCCCGGCCAGGGCAACCCGCGGGGCCCGTCCATGCAATGCGACGCACTTGCCCTATCAGCAAGCGCCAAGACCGCCACCGGCTGCGCCCACGACGGAGGATGCCTCTGCTCGGCGCTCCAGGCGACGAACACGGCCCAGGGCAACATCCGCACGACAACGACCGTCACCATCCTTGAGCCCATGAAGCCCACCCCGCCCGCTCCGCACCTGGCGACGGTGCAGGAGGCGCTCTCGAGCAACAAGCCCACCGCCTTCACCAACTCGCTCGGTCAGACGGAGCAGGTCCAGATCGACCGCGACGGCCAGAAAGGCGATGAGGACGTCTACGAGGTCCGGGTCGGCGACGATCGCTTCAAGCTCCAGATGCCGAAGGGCGAGGACCCCGCCGTCAACCTGGCGCTTGCGATCAACTTCTTCTCGATGAACCTGCCCGAGATCCGCGACGAGCTGGATCTGCTGCGGATCTCGCCCGACAAGAACCCGACGGACGCGGAGTTCGCCAAGACGTACAACATCCCTAACTTCAGCTCGGCGGCCACCGCCGGCGGCGGGGTCATCACCTTCTGGCACGAGGGCAAGTACCTGGACAAGGCCACCTTCGACCACGAGATGGCCCACCTGATGAGCCCGAAGGCCTCTAGCAAGCGCGTCATGATGCCCGACGGGTACGAAGCCGCGATCGCCAAGGACGAGAAGACGCCGACCTCCTACTCCAAGGCCGCCCCGATCGAGGACTTCGCGGACTCGTGGTCGCTCTACCAGACGGCCCGGCAGACCTCGCCCGAGGCCCTCGCCAGGTTCCACGCCGACTACCCCAACCGCGCCGCGATGATGGACCAGTTCTGGAGCCGCTTCGCCCCGGGCGCGGACAAGGCCCCGGCGAACCCGGCGGTGCTCAACGGCACCCCGCCGGTGGACCTCAAGACGCTCGAGGTCAAGCGCGAGTACCGCAAGATCCGCGAGGAGCGGACCGTCACCGAATCGGACAGCCCCCTGCCGCCCAAGGAACCCGCCAAGACCGAGGCGGAGGCGAAGCCCCCCGAACCGGAGGCGAAGCTGCCCGAGCCGAAGGCGAAGGCACCAGAACCGAAGGCGAAGCCCCCCGAGCCGAAGGCGAAGGCGCCGGGGCCGCAGACGAAGGCACTCGAACCGAAGGCGCCCGAGACGAAGGACAAGCCGCCGCTGGTCCAGGATCCGCTCGACGTGGACACGTTGTTCGCCAACCAGCCCACGCCGGACGATTTACGGCGTAAGATGGAGACGATCGCTCCGGACGCCTTCGTCGCGCGCGCGTCGCAGGCGCGCCCCGCAAGCGAGCCCCTCACCACCTAGCATGGAAGCACCATGAACCACACCATCGAATACGTCGACGGCAACACGGGGGCCGTCGTGGCCCGCAAGAACGCCATGAGCGTTCCGGTCGAGTCCCGCGCGATCTACCTGCGCGGCGACAAGCCGATCGACACCCCCGACGACGCCGAGAAGACCGTGCCCATCGTGCGCGTCGTCAAGCTCGCGGTCAACGCGGCGGGTGAGCCCGTCGAGATGGAGCGGGCGAGCCAGGTCCTCGTGCGCGAGTACGACGCCGAAGGTCAGATGCTGCGGGAGACCGTCATGGTGCGCCGCATGGGCGGCAGCTAGAGGTCGCGCTTCGTCTCGAAGTAGGCGGTGATCCTCGGCTGGAGCGGCATGACCAGGCGCTCCAGCATCTTGCGCATCTCGAGGTTCTCTTCGAGCACCTGCAAGACCCCGTGAGAGGCCCCCGAGTTCAGGGCGCCGCGGGCGGTCGCCGCGGCCAGGGCAACGCCGAGCCCCCTGTTGCGAAAAGGCGGCCGGATGAAGAGGGCACGGTAGTAGAGCGTCCCCGGGATCTCCCGATCCACCAGGGACCACCCGACGAGCACATCGGCCTCGAACAAGGCGTAGCTGCAGGGCCCCGCGATGGGCTGCGCCTTGCGGCTGGGCTCGAAGTACTCCGGGTTGTCCGTCTCATGCGCCAGGGCGCGCTCCGCCTCGGCCCAGACGGCCTGCGGCACCTCGGCCCAGGGAACCAAGCGGTAGCGGGAAGGCGTACGCCAGCGCGCAAGCCAGTGCGCATCATGCAGGGGCTGGAGCGCGAACCGATAGTACCGGCTGATGAGGGACGGCGCCCCCCAGCCCGCGTTCGCCAGGAGGCGGCGCAGAGGCATCGTGTCGCCGACCTCGTGGAAGCGCGTCACCAGCCGCCGGATGCCCTGCTCGCGGCACGTCGCCTCGAGGGCCGCGAGCAAGGCCGTCCCGACCCCGGCCCGGCGATGACGCTCCTTCACGAAGACCGAGCAAAGGGTGGCCTCCTCGCCGCCCTCCTCGACTCCCGCGACGACGAGCCCCACGGGCTCGTCGTCGTGCCGCGCCCCCACAGCGATCAAGCTTTGTGCGCGCGGATGACGCTCATCCACCAGCCACGGGCGGAACTGGCGATAGGTGAAGGCGCTGTACGGCTGGGCAGTGGCAGGGGCGAGGGGAGCGATCGCAAGCAAGGGAAACGACCTCATGAACGCCGGGCGACCGAGACGTCGACGTCTCGGTCGCCCGG
>DATNQI010000073.1 GCA_036704125.1 Pantanalinema sp.
CTGCGCATATTGATTTATTTACTATAAATAATTATCATATCAAGACACATCCACCAACGCAGCAGAGGAGGCACCGCATGAACCGCTTAGCAATCGTCGGCCGCGTCATCGCCGACCCCGAGCTCAGGACCGTCGGCGAACGGCTCGTGGCCAGCGTCCCCATCTCGGTCAACCGCCCCTACAAGCGCCGTGAGGCAGTCTACCCCGACTCCGACGTGTTCCGGGTCGAGGTGTGGGGCAACCGCGGCGAGACCCTGGTCAACCACGTCGCCAAGGGCAGCCACATCTGGGCGAACGGCCGCGTCGAGCTCCGCAAGGTCGAGAACGGCGGCTACTACGTGGACGTCCGGGACGCCGAGTGGGGCTTCGCCGGAGCCAGGCCCCCGGGCAGCCTCGAGACCTCGGAAAAGGAAGCGCCGGAAGGCAGCGAGGCCCTTCCCTTCTAAAACCAAAAAAGGAGGCCCCGGCGTCGCGCCGGGGCCTCCTCTCTCATGGAGGGACTAGGCGAAGCGGATGCCCGCCTTCTCGAGGCGATCGATCGCCGCCTGGAGCTCCGCCTCGGGCTTGACCAGCGAGATGCGGAAGAAGCCCTCGCCGAGGGCCCCGAAGCCGGTGCCGGGGGTGAAGACGACGCCCGCGGTGTCGATCACCCGCGCGACGAAGTCGTAGGCCGCCTCGCCCTTGGGGACCGGGGCCCAGACGTACATGGTCGCCTTGGGCTTCTCGAGGTTCCAGCCGAGCTTGTTGAGGCCCTCGACCACCACGTCGCGGCGGCGGCGGTAGACCTCGACCAGCTGCTCGACGTGGCTGTCGGGCAGGTTGAGGGCCGCGATCGCGGCGTCCTGCACGAAGTTGGGCACGCCGTAGTCCATGTTGGTCTTGACCCGGTAGAGGCCGTTGATCATCTCGGCGTTGCCCACCACGAAGCCGCAGCGCCAGCCGGCCATGTTGTAGGTCTTGCTCATGGTGTGGAACTCGATGGCGCCGTGCTCCTTGGCGCCGGGGATCTCGAGCAGGCTCGTCGGCTTGAAGCCGTCGAAGGCGAGATCCGCGTAGGCCAGGTCGTGCACCAGCATGATGTTGTGGCGCTTGGCGAAGTCGAGGGTGTCCTCGTAGAAGGAGCGGGGCGCGACCGCGGCGGTGGGGTTGCTGGGGAAGTTGAAGATGAGCAGCTTGGCGGCGTCCGCGTCCTCGGCGCTCACGGTGTTCCACTCGGGCAGGAAGCCCGAGTGCGGCAGGCAGGGGACCTCGACGATCTCGCCGCCCGCCAGCAGGGTGCCGCGGGTGTGGACCGGGTAGGCGGGCTGGGGCACGATGGTCTTGTCGCCGGGGTTGATGAAGGCCAAGGGCAGCTTGGCGAGACCTTCCTTGGAGCCGATGAGGGGCAGGACCTCGGTCTCGGGGTTGAGCTCGACCCCGTAGCGGCGCATGTACCAGGCGGCGATCGCCTCGCGGAAGGCCTTCTTGCCGCGGAAGGTCGGGTAGCCGTGGTTGGCGGGGTTCTTGACGGCCGCGATGGCCGCGTCGATGACCGGCTGCGGGGTGGGCAGGTCGGGCGAGCCGATCCCCAGGTCGATGACCGAGATCCCCTTCTTCTCAGCGGCGGTGCGCAGCACCTCGAGCTGGGCGGTGGCGTAGGGGGGGATCTTCTTGAGACGGTCGGATTCCTGGAACATCGCCTGGCTGGACGTGGTGATCATCGTCATCTCCTGATAGAAGTCATGGGACGCAACGGGGACCGAGGTATTCCCGAGTTATTCTAGCGCCTATTCACCGGGGGCGAAAGCGGCTTCAAGGCAAGGGTTCAGCCCGCCATGGCCAGCCGGGCCTCGCCGAGCGCGTTAGCCTGGACGATGGCCTCGGCGACCCGCGCGGCGTCGACCCCGCCGGGCAGGAGGTGGGCGCTGGAGTCCGGCCGGACGGTGCCCCGGGCGATCGCCTCGATCGCCGTGGCGTCGTCGGCGACCCCCAGCTGCCTGAGGGTGACGGGCACCTCGATCGCGGCGAAGTAAGCGACGAGGCGCTTGATCTCGTCCCGGGCGAAGCCCTGGAGGATGCGCTGGACGACGATGCCGAAGGCGACCTTCTCGCCGTGCCAGGACTGGCCGTGGCCCGGCATGGCCGTCAGGGCGTTGCAGACCGCGTGGGCCGCCACCGAGCGGCAGCGCGCGCCGCCCAGGCCGCCCACCGTGCCCGCCAGCTGGATGTTGGCGTCGATGGCGGCTTTCAGCTCGGGACCGCTCTGGCTGAGCCGGGCCTGGGCGTAGGCCTGTTCGCCCACCGCCATGAGGCGATCGTAGAGGAAGCGCGCCATCTCGAGCGCCGAGAGGGTCATGGCGTCCGCCTGAAGGGCGTCCACCGAGGCCGAGCTCTCGACCCACTTGGCCAGGGTGTCGGCGATGCCCGAGGCCAGAAGGCGCGCGGGCGCCGTCGCGACCACCGCGTGGTCCACCACGACCGCGTAGGGGTTGGTGGGCAGCGCCACCCCGTACAGCCAGGTCCCCTCGCTCGAGTAGACATTGGAGAGGGCCGTCCAGGCCGCGCAGGTCGCAGCACTCGTCGGCACGTTGATCACCTTCAGCCCCGAGCGGTGGCCCGCGAGCTTGGCCGCATCCATGGCCTTGCCGCCGCCCGCGCCCACGATCACCTCGGCCCCGCAGGCCCGGATGAGCTCGCAGAGCCGCTCCTGGTCGGTCTCGCAGCAGTCGCGGCCGTAAGTCGTGACCTCGAAAGAGACGCCCGCAGCGGCCAGGCTCGCCTCGATCCCCGCCTTGACCACCGGGTAGCTGATGCTCCCGCCGATGACGAGGGCCCTGGCGCCGACTCCGGCTGCCAGCTCGCCCACGCGCGCGACGGCGCCCTCGCCGTTGATCACCACCGTGGGGGAGACGACGAGCTGCCTGACGGGCTCGGCGGCGGCCGAGAAATCCTCTTTGAGGCTGTGTTCTTGCATGGGCCCATTCTATCACGGAAAAAAGGGCGCAAATTGGCGCCAATTCGGCCCCGATGGTATAATGAGAGCTGCCTCTTCGCCTAAAGAAGGGCCTGTCATCTTGGAGGATCGAATGCCCACCGACACCGATGAACTCATGACCGGGATGGACGCCGCCAGCGCGACGGTCGTCACGCAGGACTACGGCGCCGCCCAGATCCAGGTCCTGGAGGGCCTCGAGCCCGTCCGCAAGCGCCCCGGCATGTACATCGGAAGCACCGGCGAGCGCGGCCTTCACCACCTGGTCTACGAGGTCATCGACAACGCGATCGACGAGGCTCTGGCCGGCCACTGCACCGACATCACCATCGTGCTCAGCGCCGAGGGCACCGTGTCGTGCGAGGACAACGGCCGCGGCATCCCCGTCGAGATCCACCCCAAGACCGGCAAGAGCACCCTCGAGACGGTCATGACCGTCCTGCACGCCGGCGGCAAGTTCGGCGCGGGCGGCTACAAGGTCTCGGGCGGCCTGCACGGCGTCGGCGTCTCGGTCGTCAACGCCCTCTCCGAGTGGTGCGAGGTCGAGGTCAAGCGCGACGGCAAGCGCCACCTCCAGCGCTTCGAGCGCGGCGTGCCCATCGGCTCGCTTCAGGTCCTCGGCGAGGCCGAGGGCACCGGCACCAAGGTCACCTTCAAGCCGGACGCCACCATCTTCGAGAGCACCGTCTTCTCGTACGACACCCTCTCCGGCCGCTTCCGCGAGCTCGCCTACCTCAACCGCGGCGTAAAGATCCGCTTTCTCGGCGAAGGTCAGCTGCCGGACGGCGGCGATCGCGACGAGCTGTACCACTACGAGGGCGGCATCATCCAGATGGTCGAGTACCTCAACGAGAACAAGGACACCCTGCACCCCAGCGTGATCTACGTCTCGGGCGTCAAGGACGAGGTCAGCGTCGAGATCGCCATGCAGTACACCACCGGCTACTCCGAGTCGGTGCTGGCGTTCGCCAACAACATCAACACCCACGAGGGCGGCACCCACGTCACGGGCTTCCGCAACGTGCTGACGCGCCTGCTCAACGAGTACGGCCGCAAGGTCGGCACCATCAAGGAGAACGACCAGAACCTCTCGGGCGAGGACGTCCGCGAGGGCATCACGGCGGTCATCTCGGTCAAGATCCCCGAGCCCCAGTTCGAGGGCCAGACCAAGACCAAGCTCGGCAACCCCGAGGTCACCGGCATCGTGACCGCGATCTTCACCGAGACCCTCAACCACTTCCTCGAGTCGAACCCCGGGGTGGGCAAGGGGATCATCTCCAAGGCGATCGACGCCCTGCGCGCCCGCGAGGCGGCCCGCAAGGCCCGCGAGCTGACCCGCCGCAAGAGCGCCCTCGAGGGCTCGACCCTGCCCGGCAAGCTCGCCGACTGCTCCGAGCGCGACCCTGAGAAGTGCGAGCTGTACATCGTCGAGGGCGACTCGGCCGGCGGCTCGGCCAAGCAGGGACGCGACCGCAACTTCCAGGCCATCCTTCCCCTGCGCGGCAAGATCCTCAACACCGAGCGCGCGCGCCTCGACAAGATCTACGGCAACGAGGAGATCCGCAACCTCACGATCGCCATCGGCACCGGGGTCGCCGACGACTTCGACGTGGCCAAGCTGCGCTACCACAAGATCGTCATCATGACCGACGCGGACGTGGACGGCGCCCACATCCGGACGCTCCTGTTGACCTTCTTCTACCGGTTCGCCCGGCCCATGGTCGAGGGCGGCTACGTCTACATCGCCCAGCCGCCCCTCTACAAGGTCGAGAAGGGCAAGCAGACCCACTACTGCTACACCGACCGCGACCTGGAGGCCCTCAAGGGCCGCATCGGCTCGGACGGCCTCACCATCAGCCGGTTCAAGGGTCTCGGCGAGATGATGCCCCAGCAGCTGTGGGAGACCACCATGGACCCGGTCAACCGCACGCTCTTGCGGGTGGACATCGAGGACGCCGCCCAGGCGGATCACCTCTTCACCATCCTGATGGGCGACAAGGTCGAGCCGCGCCGCGAGTTCATCCAGACGCACGCCCGCGAGGTCAAGAACCTCGACGTCTAGAGACAAAGAAGCGCCCCC
>DATNQI010000074.1 GCA_036704125.1 Pantanalinema sp.
CAGGGGACCCAGGTCGGCGTCGGCGGCGGCCGCGGCGGGATCAACCAGGGCCTCGGCCAGACCGCCGGCGTGGTCGGCGGGCCTGGCGGCGGCGGGACGGCCTTCAACCAGGGCACCCAGGTCGGCGTCGGCGGCGGCCGCGGCGGGATCAACCAGGGCCTCGGCCAGACCGCCGGCGTGGTCGGCGGCGGGCCTGGCGGCGGCGGCTTTGCGGGTAACCAGGGGACCCAGGTCGGCGTCGGCGGCGGCCGCGGCGGGATCAACCAGGGTCTGGGCCAGACCGCCGGCGTGGTCGGCGGGCCTGGCGGCGGCGGGACGGCCTTCAACCAGGGCACCCAGGTCGGCGTCGGCGGCGGCGACGACGGCCGGCGCCGCGGGCGGCGCGGACGCCGTGGCGGCGGGGACATCAACCAGGGTCTCGGCCAGACAGCCGGCGTGGTCGGCGGCTAGCCCCACCGTCTCCAGGCCAGCGCACGCGCTCGCGCGTGCGCTGGCCGCCCTCATCCCATGCCAGGAGGCTCCCCCATGCTGCGGCACCTCTCACCCTTGCCGGCCGGCATCGCCCTCTTCCTCGCCACGGCCGGCTGCGCCCAGCCCCCCGGCACCCGCCTGGAGCCGAGCCCCGCCGTCCCGGCCGTCGCCGGGCGCGCGACCCAGCAGGTCAGCCAGGTCATCGGCCCCGGCGGCATCACCCAGACGGTCGGCGGGGTGAGCCAGACGGTCGGCTCGCCCTTCGGGCCCGGCTTCCCCTTCTCGGGCGCCAGCGGCGCCAGCACGACCACGACCGTCACCGGCCCCGGCAGCGTCGCCTCGGTCACCACGGTGACCTCGGGAGGCGGCGGGCAAACGGCCTACTCCAGCACGGTCACGGGCAACCGCGAGGAGATTCGCGCCGCCTACTCCGTCAACGGCCCGAAGACGCTCGAGGTCTCCAACCTGAACGGCAACATCGTCATCACCCGCAGCCCGGACGACACCCTCTCCTTCGAAGCGATCAAGGAATCCTCGGCGGGCCCCGCGGAGCTCGGCAAGGCCCTCATCGCCGTCTCCAACGCCGGCACCTTCTCGATCCGCACCACCACCTCCGATCCGGGGGCGCGCGTCGGCGTCAGCTACGTGATCCGGGTGCCGGCGCAGATGAGCCTCGGCGCCATCACCACCGGCAACGGCACCGTCACCATCAATCGCTGAGGCCCATCCTCCCACGCTCGAATCGCCAGGCCTTCGCGGCCTGGCGATTCGAGCATTCGAGCGTTCAATCAGGTAAGCAGGGATTAAGGGTTCAAGAAGGGTTTTTTTGCGTCCAAAGCATCCAAGGGATAACCCCCTCCTGCGTGCTAAAAAAAGACCCACATGCTTGCGACGCGAAAGCACGGCAGGCAAGTATGAGGCAACCTCGATCGGATGGATAGCATCCGATCGCAGTTAAAATGAAGGGGGAATCCGTTCATGTTCAAAACCATGATGAGTGCGGCGATCCTCGGCACCCTCCTGGCGAGCACCGCGGGCTGCGGGCAGCTCCCCACCATGGGTAACGACACCAGCGTCCAGAGCTTCTCGAAGAAGCAGCCGAGCAGTGGCATCTCGCAGACCATGAAGCAAGAGGCCAGGTCAGAGGTGGAGAGCGGGTACGTGGGGGGTGCCCTCAACAACAACGCCGTGGCCGTCAACATCGGCAAGCAAAGCGCGAAGGGCAGCAACATCAACCAGCGACTGGATCAAGAAGCCAAGGCCAAAGTCGAGAACGGCGCTCCTAGCTACGGCTATGGTTACCCCATCGCCAACGGCAACGCCGTGAGCGTCAACTACGGCAAGCAGCGAGCCAACAGCAACAAGCGCTACTAAGCCCACAACGAGCGGTAGTCACCGGTTGCGGCCCCCGCGAGTACGCGGGGGCCGCAACGAGGATGGACGAGGGCATCAACAGCTCAGAGAGCGACGTGGAGGGAGGGTCTCACCCATGGGCAACAAGCTCACAAGCAAGGCGATCGCTGCGTGCCTGGTGACACTCTGCGCAGGCTGCGCACAGGGGCCGGCGATGACCGACGTCCAGGCCTATGCCAGGAGCCAGTCCAACAGCCTGGTCATCGGCACCGATAGCCAGGCGAGCGTGCGTCAGTCGGCCAAGGCCAAGGACGGCTACGGCAACTCGGGCATCGCCAATGGCCAGGGCGTGGCCACCAACGAGGCGAGCCAGCTTGCGATCGGCAAGCGCAACAAGCAGGGGGCCGAGCAAGAGGCCTACGCCGAGGGCGGCAGCCACAACAGCGGCATCCTCAACGGAAACGCCGCGGCCAGCAACAACATCGGCCAGGTCGCCGTCGGGCACGGCAACCGCCAGCAAGGCGAGCAGCAGGCGAACGCCGAGGGCGGATCCTACTACGGAGGCATCGCCAACGGAAACGCCGTCGGCGCCAACAAGGGACGCCAGGTCGCGATCCGCTACTGACGCAACGGTGAGCGATGGATCAGGCGAACGGCGCCCCCCGGATGGGGGGCGCCGTTCGCCTGGACCAGGAACCGGGGTTAGGGGTAGATCCGGGTCAGGAGGCGCGGGAAGGGGATGCACTCCCGGATGTGCTCGAGGCCGCAGATCCAGCGGATCGCGCGCTCGATTCCGAGGCCGAAGCCGCTGTGGGGCACCGAGCCGTACTTGCGCAGATCCAGGTACCAGCCGTAGGCCTCCTCGGAGAGGTCGTGGTCCTTCATGCGCTCGACGAACAGGTCGTAGTCCGCGATGCGCTGCGAGCCGCCGATGATCTCGCCGTAGCCCTCGGGGGCGAGCATGTCGGCGCACAGGGCAACCTCGGGCCGGGTGGGATCGGGCTGCATGTAGAAGGCCTTGATCGCCGTCGGGTAGTGGGTGACGAAGAAGGGGGTCTCGAACTGGTTGGCCAGGACGTCCTCGTCGTCGTTGCCGAAGTCCTCGCCCCACGTGATGTCGGAGCCCGCCTTCTGGAGGCGCTCGACGGCCTCGTCGTAGGTGATGCGGGGGAAGGCGCCCTGGGTCGTCTTCTCGAGCTTGGCCACGTCGCGCTCGAGCACCGAGAGGTCCTCGCGGTTCTTCTCGAGCACCCGCTTGACCACGTGGGCGACGAAGTCCTCCTGCACCTGCACGTTCTGCGCGAGCTCGGCGTAGGCCATCTCGGCCTCGACCATCCAGAACTCCATCAGGTGGCGGCGGGTCTTGGACTTCTCGGCGCGGAAGGTGGGGCCGAAGCTGTAGACGTTGCCGAAGGCCATGGCGCCCGCCTCCAGGTAGAGCTGGCCGGACTGGGCGAGGAAGGCCTTGTCGTCGAAGTAGTCGGTCTCGAAGAGGGTGGTGGTGCCCTCGCAGGCCGCGGGCGTCAGGATCGGCGTGTCGAAGCGGATGAACTCGCGCGACTCGAAGAACTCGTGCATGGCCATCTCGATGGTCGAGCGGATGCGAAGGATGGCGTGCTGGCGCTTGGATCGAATCCACAGGTGGCGGTGGTTCATGAGGAAGTCCACGCCGTGCTCCTTGGGCGAGATGGGGTACTCGCCGAGCGGCACCTGCACCACCTCGACCGAGGTGACCGTCAGCTCGAAGCCGCCCTGGGCGCGCTCGTCGGCGCGGACCGTGCCGGTCACGACGCACGAGGCCTCCTGGGTCAGGGCGTCGGCGGCACTCCAGCTCTCGTCGCTGACCTGGGCCTTGACGACGACGGCCTGGACGATGCCCGAGCCGTCGCGGACCTGCAGGAACTGGAGCTTGCCCTTGGATCGCTTGTTGTAGAGCCAGCCGCGGATCACGACCTCTCGATCGACGAAGTCCTTGAGATGGCTGATTTTCGCCTCGTGGCGGGTGGCGGTCTCGGTCACGGTCATTCCCTTTCCAAGTGGTGCTCGCTGCGTTAAAATCGAGGTGGTCAAAATAACATTATAGCTTACGAAAGGGGTCGTATGGCCCCCCCGAAGCATCGTTCAAGACAGGAGCCGGAAGTGAAAACCGCCATGCCCGAGATTCGCCTCGGTGAACGTTCCCACTACTGCGGGGACCTGCGTGCCGACGCCATCGGCGCGCAAGTGACGCTCTACGGCTGGGTCGATTCCCGCCGCGACCACGGCGGGGTCGTCTTCGCGGATCTGCGCGATCGCACGGGCCTGGTCCAGGTCGTCTTCAGCCCCGAGGTCGCCGCCGAGGCCCACCAGCTCGCCGACCGCCTGCGCAACGAGTACGTGATCGGGGTGACCGGCGCGGTCCGCGCCCGCGCCGAGGGCATGGCCAACCCCCGCATGGTCACCGGCGAGATCGAGGTCTACGCCGACAGCCTGGTCATCTGGAACGCCTCCAAGCCCCTGCCCTTCATGATCGAGGCCGGTAAGCCCGAGGTCGACGAGACCGTTCGCCTCAAGAACCGCTTCCTCGACCTGCGCCAGCCCTTCATGCAGGAGGCCATGATCAAGCGCCACCGCATGAACCAGATCATCCGGCGCTACATGGACGACAACGGCTTCATCGAGGTCGAGACCCCGATCCTCACCAAGAGCACCCCGGAAGGGGCCCGCGACTACCTGGTGCCCAGCCGCGTGCACCCGGGCGAGTTCTTCGCCCTGCCCCAGTCGCCCCAGATCTTCAAGCAGCTCCTGATGGTGTCGGGCTACGAC
The DNA here is from genome assembly GCA_036704125.1 of Pantanalinema sp. NCBI lineage: Bacteria > Bacillati > Cyanobacteriota > Cyanophyceae > Leptolyngbyales > Leptolyngbyaceae > Pantanalinema > Pantanalinema sp. The sequence continues at coordinate 4,630 of DATNQI010000074.1, forward strand.
CGCTACTTCCAGATCGCCCGCTGCTTCCGCGACGAGGACCTGCGCGCCGACCGCCAGCCCGAGTTCACCCAGCTCGACGTCGAGATGAGCTTCCCCAGCCAGGAGCTGGTGATCGACACCATCGAGACCCTCGTCAAGAAGCTGATCCATGAGATCGCCGGCGCCACGGTCGTGAAGGCCGCGCGCCTGACCTACGACGAGGCCATGGCCCGCTACGGCTCGGACAAGCCCGACACCCGCTTCGGGCTCGAGCTGGTCGACCTCACCGAGGCGGCCCGCGGCTGCGGCTTCAAGGTCTTCGCCGAGGCGCCAGAGCTCAAGGGCATCTGCGTGCCCGAGGGCAGCTCAAAGATCAGCCGCTCGCAGATCGACGCCTTGACCGAGTTCGTGCGCGGCTTCGGCGCCAGGGGCCTGGCTTACCTCAAGGTCGGCGAGGCCTCGGGCCCGGTCGCCAAGAACCTCACCCCCGAGGAGACCGACCGCATCGTGGCGGCCGCCGGCGCCAAGCCTGGCGATCTCGTGTTCTTCGCGGCCGACAAGCCCAAGAACGTGGCCGAGGTGCTCGGACGCCTGCGCCTCAAGCTGGGCGAGGACCTCAAGCTGATCCCCGAGGGCCGCTTCGACCTCCTGTGGGTCACCGACTTCCCCATGTTCGAGTACGACGAGGCCGACGGCCGGTACTACGCCATGCACCACCCCTTCACCCGCCCGCGCGACGAGGACCTCGACAAGCTCGAGAGCGATCCCGCAGCGGTCAAGGCGATCGCCTACGACATCGTGCTCAACGGCTACGAGATCGGCGGCGGCAGCCTGCGAATCTTCCAGCGGGACGTTCAGGAGCGGGTCTTCCGCCTGCTGGGCCTCTCCGAGGAGGAGATCCAGCAGAAGTTCGGCTTCCTGCTCTCGGCCTTCGACTACGGCACCCCGCCCCACGGCGGCCTCGCCCTCGGCCTCGATCGCGTCATCATGCTGCTCATCGGCCGCGACAACATCCGCGACGTGATCGCCTTCCCCAAGACCCAGTCGGCCAAGGACCTGATGGCCAACTGCCCGAGCCCGGTCGACACCAAGCAGCTCAAGGAGCTGCACATCCAGCTCAAGGGCTAACGCCCCATCGCGAAACGCCGGGGATCCC
>DATNQI010000075.1 GCA_036704125.1 Pantanalinema sp.
CTCATAATCCCTTGGTTCAGGGTTCGAATCCCTGTGCCTCCACTCTTGTGCGAATGATGGGCGCCGTGGCTCCCCGCGACATGGAGCGGGCTACCATGGGGCAAGGACGGTCATCTCATGGCCCTTATCAAGCCCTTGTGCCTCGAAGAGGGCGATGCGATCGGGATCGTCTCCCCTTCGTCGCCCGTGGCGGCCTTCTGCCCCAGACGCTTCGAGCGCGGAGTGCAGGCCTTGACGTCGCTGGGCTTCAAGGTCGTCGTCGCCGATAATGCCCGGGAGCGGTACGGCCACACGGCGGGAACGGTGGAGCAGCGGGTGAACGACCTGCATGCCATGTTCCGGGATCCCGCGATCAAGGCCGTCATCGCGACGATCGGCGGCTTCAACTCGAACCAGCTTCTCGACCGGCTCGACTACGATCTCATCCGTACCCACCCGAAGATCCTCGTGGGCTACAGCGACATCACGGCCCTCCTCGTGGGCATCCATCGAATGACCGGTCTTATCACCTTCCTGGGGCCCGCGATCATGCCCCAGTTCGGTGAGAGCGGAGGCCTCCATCCCTACACGGAGCGATGGTTCCGGGCCGTCCTCCTGGGCGCCCCCGGTCGTGCCGAGGTCGCACCGTCCCTGCTGAGCATTCACGAGCGTCTGGCCTGGGACACGGAGGATGACCGCCCCCGGCGCGCCAAGCGCCATGCCGGGCCGAGGGTGCTGAAGTCGGGCATAGCGGAAGGTCCCATCGTCGCGGGGAACCTGGGAACCATGCTCGCGCTCGCAGGCTCCCCCTACTTTCCCGATCTGGAGGGCGCCATCCTCTGCGTCGAGGAGGACGAGACCGAGAGCCCGGCGACCGTGGATCGCTTCTTCACCCAGTTGCGGTTGATGGGGGCGTTCGAGCGGATCGCCGCCCTGGTGGTCGGCCGTTTTCATCCCCAGGTCGGCTTCACGGCCGCGGACTCCCTGGAAACCCTCGTGCTGTCCGTGACTCAGGGGTTCGATCTGCCCGTTGCCATCGATTTCGACTTCGGCCACACCGACCCCATGATCACCCTGCCGCAGGGAATCCGGGCCCGGGTGGACTTCACCACCGGATCTCGGCTTGAACTTCTCGAGCAAGGCGTCGAGAAGTCGCCCCTCACCATCGCACCGTAACGCGCGTCGTTACTCGCTCGATCCGAGAGTGAGGCTCGGGATGGCCCGACGCATGAACGCGTCGAAAAGCGGGACGGTGAACGCCATCTCGCCATGAGAGGGACTGTAGATCATCCCTTTCTTGATGAGGCTCGATCGCGTGGGACTGAGGCTGTTGATCTTCACCCCCAGACAATCGGCAATGTCGGCTGTTCGATAAGGGCCTGATCCGAGCTGCGCCATGGCCCGGAGGAATTTCTTCTCGCCGGGGGTGAGCCGATCGAAGCGCACGCGGAAAAAGTTCTCGTCGAGACGCGCGACGACCAGGTCCGTGCTTTCCTGCACGACTTCGAGGCTGATGGGGGATGCCACCGCGTGATTCCACGCTTGATACCCCCATTCCTGGAGGAAATAGGGGTAGCCATTGGTCAAGCGATAGATTTCATCTAGCGCTTCCGGTGCGAAGGTCTCTCCCGAGGCCTGCACCGGGTCTTGAAGCGCCCGGGCCGCATCTTTCCCGGAGAGGGGGCCGACGGCGGGAAAACTGAACAGCCGTTCGGCGTATGACTTCGATTCACCGGCGAGGCCCGGGATGATCGGAAGGCCGGCGCCGATGAGCACCAGCGGTAGCTGGCGCTGCTGCATCTTGTGCATCGCCATGATCAACGCGCTCAGCTCGGCCGAGCTGAGATACTGGATCTCGTCGATCAGGATGGCGATGGCGACGCCGCGTTCCTGGGCCGCTTCGGCGACAGCGGTGAAGAGGCTGGGGAGATCGACCTCCAGGTCGCCGCTGTCGGCGGCGCCTCTCTCCGGCTCGATGTCCAGCCCGAACTCGATATCGCCGACCGTGACCTTGATCGCCCCGATGAAGCCCTTCAGGACAGCGAGGCCGCGCCGGACCTTGTCGCCGGTTCCTGCGAGCCGGTTCAGGTCGAAGAGCAACCGGCGCAGGTGAGGCGCGAGGAGCACGGCCAAGGGCTTGTTTTCATGGGCTTCGACCAGAATGGTGCGATATCCGGAGCTCTCGGACATGCGCTCCATCTCGTTGAGCAGGACGGTTTTTCCCACCCCGCGTAATCCCGTCATCAGGATGCTTTTTTCGGGGCGCCGCTGATGAACGCGGCCCAGGAGGACTCGCGCTTGCTCCAGGATGTTGTCGCGTCCGGCGAGCTCCGGTGGCGGTGCCCCGGCTCCCGGGGAAAATGGATTCTTGATCTTGTCCACCGTCGCTCTCCATCTCTAGGGACTTATATGGAAGTATGGGTAATTATAGGTATATTTGCCTATAAATCGCTATAATTTATCGGATGCTCGCTCGGGTTCGCCACCAGGTGCTGCGTGCTAGATATTGGTCTGCTTCACGCGGGCAGAGCGAGCCGGGACAGGGCCGCGACGAGTGCCTCGATCTCGCGCTCTTCGTTGTAGTAATGAACCGAGGCTCGCAGGACCATCGCCAGGTGACGGGCCTCCATGTCGAGCCGGGTCGAGCCCACCGACGAGGTCGTCAGGTTGATGCCCTGCGCCGAGAGCGCCTCGCGCAGCGCCAAAGGGTCGTGGCCGTCCACGGTGAACGAGACGATCCCGCAGCGCCGCAGGCCCTGGTCCTGCACCGTGACCCCAGCTAGGGCCGAGAGGCCCTCCCGAAGCCGTTCGGCCAGCTGGACGACGCGCTCCTCGATGGCGTCGAGCCCCCAGTCGAGGGCATACCGCACGGCGGCCCCGAGCCCGAGCCTGCCCGCGATGCTGGCTTCCCAGCTCTCGAACCGGCGGGCGTCCGAGCGAAGCTCGTAGCGATCGCTTCGCGTCCAGCTCGCGGCGTGCAGGTCGAGCATGGCGGGCTCCAGCCGCTCCAGCACCTCGCTAGAGACGTAGAGGAAGCCCGTGCCGCGCGGGCCTCGCAGGTACTTTCGCCCCGTCGCCGAGAGGAAGTCGCACCCGATGGCCTTCACGTCGATGGGCAGCTGCCCCACCGACTGGCAGGCGTCGAGCAGGTAGAGCACCCCGGCTTCCCTTGCGATCGCCCCGACCTCCTCGGCGGGGTTCACCAGCCCGCCGTTGGTCGGCACGTGGGTCAGCGCGATGAGCTTGACCCGCTCGTCCATCGCCTCGCGCAGGGCCGAGAGCGAGATCTGGCCGTGTTCGTCGTTCGGGACGACCGCGATCTCGACGCCCGTCTTCTTCGCCGTCTGGAGGAAGGCGATGAAGTTGCTCGCGTACTCGGAGGCCGAGGTCAGGATGCGATCGCCCGCCTTGAAGGGGATCGCGTAGAACGCCATGTCCCAGGCCCGGGTCGCGTTCTCGAACAGGGCGATCTCGTCGCGGTGCGCCCCGATGAGCCGGGCGATGTCGTCGTAGACCTGCTCGACGGCGTCATCCACCTGGCGCGCCGCCTCGTAGCCCCCGATCCGCGCCTCGAGCTGCAGGTGAGCGATCGTGGCGTCCAGGACGGGCTGCGGCATCAGCGCGGCCCCCGCGTTGTTGAGGTGGATCACGTGGTCGCAGCCGGGGGTCTCGGCGCGGGCGCGGCTGATATCGATGGGCAACGGGGATCTCCTTGGTTCAGGTGCGCGGGGGAAGGGGGTGCCGGGCGGTGACGGCGTTGGGCGACTCGCCGCCCGCCTCGAAGCGCGTGACGTTGTCGAGCGTCGTCTCGGCGATGTTGCGCAGGGCGGTGTCGGTGAGGAAGGCCTGGTGCGCCGTGATGAGCACGTTCGGGAAGGTGAGCAGCCGCGCCAGCTGATCGTCCTGGAGGACGAGGCCCGACATGTCCTCGAAGAAGAGCCCCGCCTCGCGCTCGTAGACGTCGAGCCCCGCCCCGCCGAGCTTGCCGCTCTTGAGGCCCTTGATCAGGGCGCCGGTGTCCACGAGGCCGCCTCGGCTGGTGTTGAGCAAGAGGGCGCCGGGCTTCATCCTGGCGATCGCCGCGTCGTCGATCAGGTGCGTCGTCTCGTGCGAGAGGGGCAGGTGCAAGGAGACCACGTCGGCCTCCGAGAGCAGCTCCTCCAAGGGGACGTAGCGAAGGCCGAGCTCGCCGCTCAGGGCGGGATCGGGGTAGGGGTCGTGGGCCAGCAGCCGGCAGCCGAAGCCGTGCATGATCCGGGCGAAGGCCGCCCCGATCCGCCCGGTGCCCACGATGCCCACGGTCTTTCCGTGCAGGTCGAAGCCGACCAGGCCGGAAAGGGAGAAGTTGCCTTCGCGCACCCGGGCGTAAGCGCGGTGAGTCTTGCGGTTGAGGCTCAGCAGCAGAGCGACGGCGTGCTCGGCCACGGCATAGGGGGAGTAGGCGGGCACCCTCACGACCGTCAGGCCGAGGCCTTCGGCGGCGCCGACGTCCACGTTGTTGAAGCCCGCGCAGCGCAGGGCCACCAGCCGGGTGCCCCCCTCGCGCAGCGTGGCGAGCACCTCGGCGTCGAGCGTGTCGTTGACGAAGGCGCAGACGGCGGGGAACCCCTTGGCCAAGGCGACCGTCTCGGGGCCCAGGCGGCTCTCGAAGTAGGTCAGCGCGTGGCCGAAGGCCTCGTTTGCCTCGTCGAGGGACGCTCGGTCGTAGGGGCGGGTGTCGAAGACGGCGATGTTCATAGGCTCTCGCAACGATAGGGCATGGCAGTGACGGCGATGTTCATAGGGCCTCACAGCGAAGGGACGTTGCCATGATAGCATCGGCCCGCCGTATCCACCCCGCAGCCCGGAGCTTCCATTGCCTTAAAGATTCGATACGCGCTAAGCTGGTGTGTTGCCCCCTTCAAGATTGACCGGAGAACGCCATGAGTTCGACGCTCGACGCCCCGCCTGCCGACACCGACGGCGGCTTCAAGCCCTACGTCTCCCCACACGAGCATCCTCCCGAGCTCACCTTCCGGGCGCTTTTGCTGGGGGCGGTGCTCGGCATCGTCTTCGCCGCCTCGTCGGTGTACCTCGCCCTCAAGGTCGGCATGACCGTCAGCGCGAGCATCCCCATCGCGGTCCTCGCCATCACCATCTTCCGGGTCTTCGGTCGCGCCACGATCCTCGAGAACAACATCGTCCAGACCACCGGCTCGGCCGGCGAGTCGATCGCAGCCGGTGTGGCCTTCACCATGCCGGCCTTGCTGCTCCTGGGCCAGGACCTCGAGCTCATCCGCGTCCTGATGGTCGCCCTGCTGGGCGGCCTTCTGGGCGTGCTCATGATGATCCCCCTGCGCCAGGGCCTGATCGTCCACGAGCACGGCAAGCTGACCTACCCCGAGGGCACCGCCTGCGCCGACGTCCTCATCGTCGGCGAGGAGCGCGGCACCAACGCCCGGGTGGTCTTTCTGGGCTTCTTCATCGGGGCCTTCTACAAGATCCTCAACGCCGGCACCCGCCTCTGGAAGGAGGCCCCCGGCTGGATGGTGCCCGGCTTCAAGGGCGGCTCGGTGGCCGCCGAGGTCTCGCCCGAGCTGCTGGGCGTCGGTTACATCATCGGGCCCCGCACGTCGGCGACCATGCTCGCGGGCGGCGTGCTGAGCTTCCTCATCCTGATCCCGGCCATCAAGATCTTCGGCTCGGGCATGACGGTGCCCATGTTCCCGGCCACCAAGCTCATCAACGACATGAGCCCCGCCGAGATCCGCAACGCCTACATCCTCTACATCGGCGCCGGCGCGGTCGCGACCGGCGGCATCATCAGCCTGGTGCGCTCCTTCCCCACCATCGTGAACGCCTTCAAGCGGGGCCTGGGAACCTTCCTCGAGACCCGCCAGGAGAAGGCGGCGCATCCCCAGCCCACCCTGCGCACCGAGCGCGACCTGCCCATGTCGGTGGTCGTCTTCGGGTCCCTCGCCCTCCTGATCGCCATCGTCGCCGCCCCCGTCCTGCAGATCCACCCCGTCTCGGCGGTGCTGATCGTGCTGTTCAGCTTCTTCTTCGTGACGGTCAGCAGCCGGATCACCGGCGAGATCGGCTCCTCGTCGAACCCCATCTCGGGCATGACGGTGGCGACCCTGCTCATCACCTGCCTGCTTTTCCTGGCGGTGGGCTGGACGGGGATCAGCTACCAGGCCATGGCCCTCTCGACGGCGGCCATCGTCTGCATCGCGGCCTCCAACGGCGGCACGACCAGCCAGGACCTCAAGACGGGCTTCCTGGTCGGCAGCACCCCGCGCGCCCAGCAGATCGCCATCAGCGTCGGCGTCATCACCAGCGCCCTGGTGATCGGCTGGACCCTGCTCTTCCTCAACGACGCCTACACCACCGTCGTTCCCCGCTCGTATCCCGCCTTCACCACCTCGCTCGCCGCCGACACCAAGGTCCAGAAGGGCCCGGACGGCAAGCAGTACCACGTCCACTTCCAGCCCCAGGCGGCCGGTGACGTGCCGGTGGGCAAGTACCTGGTCGACGACGCCGGCAAGATCGCCTACCTGGTCGATCCCGGCATCGGCGGGGTGGTCTCCGAGGTGAACGGCAAGCCCGTCACCAAGCTGGACGCCCCCAAGGCGCGCCTCTTCAGCATGATCGTCGACGGCATCCTGACCCAGAAGCTGCCCTGGGGCCTGGTGCTCATCGGCGTCTTCCTCGCGCTCATGATGGAGCTGTGCGGCGTGGCGGCCCTGCCCTTCGCCGTCGGCGCCTACCTGCCCATCGCGACCTCGGTGCCCATCATGGCGGGCGGCCTGATCCGCCTGCTGGTGGACCGCCGCCGCAAGGCCACCGCCACCAAGGAGTCCGAGGAGTTCGCCCCCGGCGTGCTGCTGTCCTCGGGCCTCATCGCGGGCGGCTCGATCGCGGGCGTGCTGGTCGCGGGCCTCGCCGGCGCCGGCCTCGACCGCTTCATCGACCTCACGGGCGTCGCGGGTCCGCTGGCCGAGAGCGACCTCTTCGCCCTCTTGCCCTTCGCGGTCCTGGTGGCCGTCCTGTGGCGGGTGGGCCGCAAGCGCCCCGAGACCACCTAAGCAGCCACTCTCTCGTCACGACGAGCCCCGCACCCGCCTGGTGCGGGGCTTCTTGCTTGCAATTACGATCAGGCGCGATCCAATCAGGTCCGTTGATACTTGAAAAACCTACCTGGGTAGGATAAGGTCAGACCATGCCGACCGTCGCGAGCATCGAGGGCTACGAAATCCGAGTGCTCACTCGCAACGAGCACCGGCCCCGGCACGTCCATGTCTTCAAGGCCGACTGGGAGCCGCGCGTCCGGATCGGAGAGCTTGCCGAGTTCTGGGACATCAAGTACGGAGCCCCGAGCAACAGGGAGGTGCGGCGTGCAATCGAGCTCGTCGGGCAGTATCTGGACGCCTGCAACATGAAGTGGGAGGAGTGCAATGGCCACCTATAAGCTGCCCACCGACGAAGAGATCGCAGCCGCTCGGCGCGGCGCCGCCGCCGAGGATGAGGTGGCGGCGGTTTCCGTTCGCTATCTTCCCGAGAGGCACGAGATCCAGCTGGGCCTCCGCAGCGGCGTGACGCTCGAGATCCCGCTCGACAAGATCGGCGAGCTGAGCGCGGCAACCCCCGCTGACCTGGAACAGGTTGCTCTGACCCCTTCCGGGACCACGCTCATGTGCCGTCCTCTGGACGTGGACATCTCGGTGGAGGGTCTCGTCCTGGATCTGCTGGGCGGTGACGACTGGAAGCGTGCGATGCGTCGCCGTCTCAACCAGGAGGCCGCGCGCAAGACCAGCGCGAAGAAGGCGGCTTCGAGTGCCGAGAACGGCAAGAAGGGCGGACGCCCCCGCAAACCCCTCGCTCTCTAGCGCTCAATACGCTTCGTTTCGAACGGCCCGCCTGCTTCAAGGCGGGCCGTTCGCGTGGGTGGTTTCGCGGGGCTCGGTGGGTATGAAAGCCTGGTAGGATGCTACTATCAGGCCCGAACACCCGCCGTGATCCCGGAGGAACGATGCTCGACCCCATGCCCGTGCCCGCCAAGGAGCGCCAGGAGCCGCGTCTGGTCTTCGGGGTCATGGGAGCGGCGAGCGGCCAGATGAGTCCCGAGGCCCTGGAGCTCGCCTACCGGCTGGGAGGGGCGATCGCCCGCGCAGGCTGCACCGTCCTCACCGGGGCCTGCCCAGGCCTGCCGCACCAGGCGGTGCTCGGGGCCAAGGCCGAGGGCGGCCTGACCGTGGGCATCTCGCCGGCCGCCGGCCGCACCGAGCATTCCGCCCGCTACGGATCCCCTCTCGACTGCCTGGACTTCGTCGTCTACACCGGCGCCGGCCTGATGGGCCGCGAGGTCCCCAACGTCCTGTCCAGCGACGTGGTGGTGATCGTGGGCGGCCGCTCGGGGACCCTCGGCGAGTTCGCGATCGCCTACGAGGAGGGCAAGCTCATCGGGGTCCTGGAGGGCACCGGCGGCATCACCCCGGGCATCGCCTCGCTGGTCGCGCTGTGCGACAAGCCGACCGGGGCCGAGGTCCTCCACGACGCGGACCCCCAGGCGCTGGTCTCGCGCCTTCTGGCGCGCTTCGCGCAGCGAGTTCCCGGCGCCGAGCGACGCAACACCGAGGCCCTCGGATCCGAAGCATCGGTCCGGGCCTGAGACGAAAGGCAGAACCACCGACGATGGCGACGATTCGCTTCCTGGGGGCGGCCGGCGACGTGACCGGCTCCAAGTACCTCATCCAGACCGACAAGGCGACGGTGCTGGTCGACTGCGGCCTGTTCCAGGGCGGGCGGGCCCTGCGCGATCGGAACTATCAAGCGCCCGACTTCAAGCCCTCCGAGATCGACGCGGTGGTGCTGACCCACGCCCACCTGGACCACTCGGGCTACCTGCCCCGCCTGGTCGTCGACGGCTACGGCCGCAAGGTCTTCGCCACCCCCGGCACCTGCGACCTGCTCTCGATCCTGCTGCCCGACTCGGGCTTCTTGCAGGAGGAGGACGCGGCCTACGCCAACCGCAAGGCCTGGTCGCGCCATCGGCCCGCCAAGGCGCTCTACACCATGCTCGACGCCCAGCGCGCCCTGCGCCACCTGCGCCCGGTGCCCTACCTCACCCCGCGCGAGGTCGCCCCGGGCGTCACGGTGACCTTCCACCCTGCGGGCCACATCATCGGCTCGGCGATCGTCGTGATGGAGCTCGCCGAGCGCACGGGCAAGACCGTCGTGGCCTTCTCGGGGGACCTCGGCCGCTCGGGCGCCCCCATCCTCAAGGACCCGGCGCGCATCCCCCGCGCCGACTACGTGCTGGTGGAGTCGACCTACGGGGATCGCCTCCACCCCGAGACCCCGCCCGAGGCGGAGCTCGCGCGGGTCGTGCGGGAGTCGGTCCGGAAAGGGGGCATGCTCGTCATCCCGGCCTTCGCGGTGGGCCGCACCCAGGAGCTGCTCTACGTCCTCAGGGAGCTGGAGGACCGAGGCGAGATCCCCGAGCTTCCGGTCCACGTGGACAGCCCCATGGCCGTGGACGCGACCCAGATCACCCTCGCGCACGCCGAGGAGTTCGACCGCGAGGCGCGCGAGCGCCTGCGCGGGAACGGCGAGGCCCTCATGCCGCGGCGCATCCGGTTCGCCCGCAGCTCCGATCAGTCGCGGGCCCTCAACGCCCTGGAGGGCCCCGGGATCATCCTCTCCGCCAGCGGCATGTGCACGGGCGGGCGCATCAAGCACCACCTGGCCCGCCGCCTCCCGGAGGAGCGGAACACCGTCTGCTTCGTGGGCTTCCAGGCCGCCCAGACCAAGGGCCGCCAGCTCGTGGATGGCGCCCAGGTCGTGCGCATCCACGGCCAGGAGGTGCCGGTCCGGGCGCGGATCGAGCGGGTGGACGGCTTCTCGGCTCACGCCGACCAGCGCCAGCTGCTCGCCTGGCTCGGCGGCTTCGAGCGCGCCCCGCGCCGGGCCTTCGTGGTCCACGGCGAGCCCGAGGCCAGCCAGGCCCTCTGCGAGCGCATCCGCGAGGATCTCGGCTGGAAGATCCACGTCCCGGCATGGGGCGAGGCGGTCGTCCTCCAGGCCGGGGAGAACCCCGCCGCCGAGCGCCCCGCCGCGAAAGCCTAGCGCCGATTGGCGCAAAGCGCGGCGCGAGGGGAGAGCGCCTGGGTCGTCCGAGGCGCCTTCAGCGCCGCGCGCGCCGCCACCGCGAGCCAGACCTCGCTCGCGCCCGCCTGCCGCAGGGCGCCGGCGGCCCCCCAGGCGGTGGCCCCCGAGGTCATGATGTCGTCGACCAAGAGGATGCGCCGCCCCTTGATCCGGCCGGGCTCGCCCGCGAAGGCGGCGCTCGCCTCCTCCCAGCGATCCGAGCGCCCGCGCAGGTAGAAGGGGCGGCCGTGCGTCGGCCGGCTCAGGGCCAGCGGGGTATAGTCGAGCATCAGGCGCCGCGCCACCTGCCAGGCGATCAGCTCGGCCTGGTTGTAGCCGCGCTGGCGCCTGCGTGTCGGGTGGATCGGCACCGGCACCACCAGCCAGCCGGGATCGACGAGCAGCCGCATCTTGTCGGCCAGCAGTCCCCCCAAATACAGCCCCAGATCGGCGCGGGCCTGGTACTTGAGCTGGCGGATGAGCTTGCGCAGGCTCCCGGCGTAGGTGCCGATCGTGAAGACCCCCTCGACCCCGCCCGGGTTCTGCCGGCACAAGGAGCACTCGCCCTGCAGGCTCAGGACGCCCTGGCAGCGCCGGCAGCGGTGCGCCGGCAGCGGATCGAGGTAGGCCAGGCAGGTGGGGCAGAGCGGGTCGCGACCTTCGGCCTCGCAGCCGAGGCAGGGCCCGGCGAGAACGCGGCCGGCCAGGTGCTGGAAGAGGACGTGGGGCCAGGCCGGGGGCAAGAGCGGACGATCCATGCGTTACCTCCGATCAGGGTCGCGACGAGCGGGGTGCGATCGCAGAGGGGCAGGCGTGGTCTGGGTTATTTGATTTTATAGCGATAAATTGTATTTATGTCAATCTTCTGGCGCGCCGCCAGAGCCAGCACAGCACGAGGGCCGTGGCGGCGCCCATGGCATCGATGCCCACGTCGAAGAGGGCCGGCCCCCGGCCGGGCACGAAGGCCTGGTGCAGCTCGTCGGAGGCGGCGTAGGCGGTGGCGGCCGCCCAGGCGAGGACGAAGCGCCAGCGGCCCTTCGGCAGCGCCCACGCCCACAGCAGCGCGAGGATGGCGTACTCGGTGAAGTGGGAGGCCTTGCGGAACAGCAGGCCGATCAGCTCGAGCCGCTCGGGTGAGGCCTCGACCCCGACGAGCTCCAGCGCGGCCCTGACCAGGGCGCCGGAGTGCTCGCCCGACGAGCCGTCGGCGGAGGCCATGAAGATGACGGCCATCCAGGCCGCGACCAGGCCCCAGCGGAGCGCGCGGGCGGGCCACTGGGCGATCGGGGGCGTGGGGGCGAAGCGCTTGGGCATCAGGGGGCGATCCGATTTCGCGCCGTTAGGCGAGCACGGCGGGGGGGAATGAGGAGGCTTGGCGAGGCCTGTATTCCAGCTTACGGAACGGGGTCGGGGGGCGCAAGGTGCCGATCCCCGAAACCTTTGCTAAGCTCATGCAGGAGCCCGGGAGCGCTGCACGACGCCCCGCGACGTCCGCCTTTCTCGAACGACCACTGGGGGTATCAATGGCGCGTATTTGTCTGGTCGGCCTCGGTCTCATCGGAGGCTCCCTTCACATGGCCCTCTCGGGCCACCACGACCTCATCGGGGTCGACCCGGATCCGGCGGTGCTCGCGCTCGCCAAGGAGCGCGGCATCGAGGCCACCAAGGACCTCGCGGCCGGCGTCGAGGGAGCGGACCTCGTCATCGTGGCCGTGCCCCTCGGCAAGATCCCCCAGGTCTTCAAGCAGCTCGCGCCGCTGGTGAAGCCCGGCACCCTCGTCACCGACGTGGGCAGCGTCAAGGGTACCGTCGTGCGCGCGGGCGCTCCGCTCTTCCTCGAGGGCGCCTTCGTCGGCGGGCACCCCATGGCAGGCACCGAGCAGCGGGGGCTCTCCAACGCGGCAGAGGACCTCTTCGAGGGCTGCACCTACGTCCTGACCCCGACCAACGACGCCGAGCGCAAGGCCGGCGAGCGGGTCAAGGAGCTGCTCGCGCCGCTCAAGGCCCGCTTCGTCGAGATGGAGCCGGCCGCTCACGACCTGGCCGTGGCCTACACCAGCCACATGCCCTTCCTGATGGCCACCTCGGTGGCGCGCATCGCCCAGGGGGCCACCAAGGACGTGCCGGACCTGCCCCTGGTGGCGGCCGCCGGCTTCCGCGACACCACCCGCCTGGCCATGAGCAACCCGACCCTCGGCGCCGACATCTGCATGGCCAACCGCGAGGCCCTGCTGCATGCGATCGCGGCCATGCGCTACCAGCTCTCCCAGTTCGAGATCATGCTCCAGAACGAGATCACCGTCGGCCTGGAGGGCCTCTTCTCCGGGGTCGGCAAGTGGCGCGAAGAGCTCAAGCTGTGAGCCGGGCATCGATCGATCGCCTGAGCGTCTCGCCCGGCGGAGCGCTGCGCGGCACCGTGCGCATCCCGGGGGACAAGTCCCTCTCGCACCGGGCCGTCATGCTCGGGGCGATCGCGAAGGGATCGTCGCGCATCACGAACTTCCTGCCGGGCGAGGACTGCCTGGGGACGATCCGCTGCTTCCGCGCCCTGGGGGTGCCCATCGAGGGCGAAGGGTCCGAGTGGGTCGTCCACGGCCAGGGGCTGCGCGGCCTCGAGGAGCCCTCGGGGATCCTCGACGTGGGCAACTCGGGCACGACCATGCGCCTGATGCTCGGCCTTCTGGCCGGGACGCCGGGCTTCTCGGTGGTGACGGGCGACGCCTCGATCGTCAGGCGCCCCATGCTCCGGGTCGTGACGCCCCTGCGCCTGATGGGGGCCTCGATCGACGGGCGCGACCAGGGCGCCCTCGCCCCGCTCGCCGTGCGCGGGCGGCCCCTGACGGCCATCTCCTACCGCAGCCCGGTCGCCAGCGCCCAGATCAAGAGCGCGGTGCTGCTCGCGGGGCTGTTGGCCGAGGGCACGACCTCGGTCACCGAGCCCGCGCTGAGCCGCGATCACACCGAGCTGATGCTACAGGCCATGGGGGCGCGCCTCAGGCGCGACGGCCTCACGGTCTCGGTCGAGGGCGGGCACGAACTCACCGGCGCGGACGTGGAGGTTCCGGGGGACATCTCGAGCGCGGCCTTCTGGCTGGTGGCCGCCTCGATCGCCCCCGGCTCGGACCTCTTGCTCGAGAACGTGGGGATGAACCCCACCCGCACCGGGATTCTCGAGGTGCTCGCGCGGATGGGGGCCGACATCACGCCCCTCAACGCGCGAGAGATCGCCGGCGAGAGGGTGGCGGACCTGCGGGTGCGCGCGGCCGAGCTCTCGGGGACGCGCATCGAGGGCGAGGTCATCCCGCGCCTGGTGGACGAGATCCCGATCCTGGCGCTCGCGGCCGCGTGCGCCAGGGGCACCACCCACATCCGGGACGCCCAGGAGCTCAGGGTCAAGGAGTCCGATCGGCTGAAGGCGATCGCCACCGAGCTTACCAAGCTCGGCGCCATGGTGCAGGAGCTGCCCGACGGCCTTCTCATCGAGGGCGCCACCCGCTGGCACGGCGCGAGCTGCCAGAGCCGCGGCGACCACCGCATCGCCATGATGCTGGGCCTCTCGGCGCTCGTGACGCCGCAACCGGTGGAGATCGAGGGGGTGCGCTGCACCGAGACCAGCTATCCAGGCTTCTGGGACACGTTCGCGGGGCTGCGGGCCTAGGCGAACACGATCTCCCGGGGCGCCTTGCAACTTCCGGTCGGCGATGATAGGATCGCTGACGGCGGAGCCCTTGTGCCCATGCGGCCCGGACTCCGACCAAAAAATAAAATCCGAAAGAGAGTGCATCAAACCATGAGGGAACTGGAAACCCACGCGCAAGAAGAAGAAATGATGGAGATCGACTACGAAAGCACGTTCGTCGACTTCCAGCAGGGCGACATCGTCAAGGGACGTGTCGTGCGCGTTTCGCCCGACGAGATCCTCGTCGACGTGGGCGGCAAGTCGGAAGGCGTCATCCCCATCAAGGAGCTTTCCGCGATTCCGGTCGGCAATGTCCGCGAGTTCATCAAGGAGGGCGAGGAGCTCGAGCTCTACGTCCTGCGCGAAGAGGATGAGGACGGTCAGCTGACCCTCTCCAAGCGTCGCGTCGATCAGGCCCGCGGCTGGGTCCAGGCCCTCGAGGACTACAACCAGGAGCGCGTCATCCAGGCCAAGGTCACCGGCGTGGTCAAGGGCGGCGTGATCGTGGATGCCTACAAGCTCCGCGGCTTCGTTCCCGCCAGCCAGCTCCGCACCAAGGGCTCCCACGAGGAGCTCGTCGGCACCGAGCTGCCCCTCAAGATCATCGAAGTCGATCAGCGCCGCAACAAGCTCATCCTGTCGCACCGCCAGGCGGTCGCGGCCGAGAAGGGCAAGCTGCGCGCCGAGGTCCTCGCGACCCTCGAAGTCGGCCAGATCATCACCGGCAAGGTCGTTCGCATCGCCGACTTCGGCGCGTTCATCGACCTCGGCGGCATCGATGGCCTGCTGCCCATCTCCGAGATCGCCTGGCAGCGCATCCAGCACCCCTCGAACGTCCTCAACATCGGCGACGAGCTGACCCTCAAGGTCCTCAAGGTCGATCGCGAAGCCCACAAGATCAGCCTGTCGCTCAAGCAGCTCCAGGAGGATCCCTGGACGACCCTTTCGGATCGCTTCCAGGAAGGCATGACCATCCCCGGTCGCGTCACCAAGCTCGCGAGCTTCGGCGCGTTCGTCGAGATCGAGCCCGGCGTCGAGGCGCTCCTGCCCACCGCCGAGATGAGCTCGCAGCAGGTCAAGCCCGAGGACGTGGTCGAGGTCGGCCAGGAAATCACCGCGCTCATCAAGCGCTTCCGTCCGGAAGAGAAGCGCATCTCGCTCTCGCTGCGCGACAAGGATCGCCCGGCGGGTGATGAGGGCGATGAATAACAAGGGAGGCATCATCACCGCGATCGCGCCCCAGAGCCTGGCCGAAGAGGCCGGGCTCCAGGTGGGGGACATCCTCCAAGCGATCAACGGCGAGACCCTCACCGATCTCATCGATTACCGCTACCAGGTGGCGGAAGAAGTCGTGGAGCTGTCCCTCGTTCGCGAGGGGCAGCTTCTGACGATCGAGATCGAGAAGGAAATCGACGAGGATCTGGGCCTGGAGTTCCAGGACGCGGTGTTCGACCAGATCCGGGTCTGCGCCAACAACTGCACCTTCTGCTTCATTCACCAGCAGCCGGACGGGATGCGCGAGTCGCTCTACATCATGGACGACGACTACCGCCTCTCCTTCCTGCAGGGCAACTTCGTGACCCTCACGAACCTGCCCGAGCGCGAGTGGAAGCGGATCGAGGCCTTTCGGCTCTCTCCCCTCTACGTGTCGGTCCACGCGACCAACCCGCAGCTGAGGGCCGACATCCTCCGCCAGCGCCGCGGCAGCCTGCTGCTCGACCAGCTGGACCGGCTCAAGGCCACCGGCATCCAGTTCCACGCCCAGATCGTCCTGATGCCGGGCGTCAACGACGGCGAAGAGCTCGATCGCTCCATCAAGGAGCTGACCGAGCGCTATCTGCCCGAGCTCCTGAGCATCAACGTGGTCCCGGTCGCCCTCAACCGCTTCCGGGAGCAGATGGGGCTCACCCCGCTCGAGGCTCCCACCTCGGCCTGGTGCCGGGAGGTCATCGCCCAGGTCAAGCCCTGGCAGAAGAAGTTCAAGAAGGAGTGGGAGGACGGCATCGTCCAGCTCTCGGACGAGTTCTACGTGCTCGGCCAGGTGCCGGTGCCCAAGCCCGCCGCCTACGGCGACTTCACCAACGTCCAGGACGGGGTCGGCGGGGCCGCCCTCTTGGGCTGGGAGTGGAAGAAGCTCGCCAAGAAGCTGCCCGCGCGCCTCGAGGCGCCCCGCAGCGTCCAGATCATCACCGGCAAGGCGGCGGTCCACATCGTCAAGCCCCTGGTGGATGACCTGGTGAAGGTCGAGGGCCTCACGGCCGAGCTGGTGGACACCCCCAGCCGGTTCTGGGGCGATTTGATCACCGTCACGGGCCTGCTCACGGGCAAGGACCTGATCGACGAGCCCCGCCTCCAGGGCGTCCCGGGTGAGATCTGGCTGCCGGACATCACCCTGAAGGCCGGCACCGAGATCTTCCTCGACGACCTCACCGTCCAGGACGTGGAAGAGGCGCTCGGCCGCACCATCCGCCTGATGCCGACCACGGCCCAGGGCCTGTTCGACCTGGTGGCGGGCACGGAGCGCGCCTCGCGCGACGACACCCGGGCCCGGTTCGGCAACTACGAGCCCAGCTTCGAGCTGCAGCTCGCCAAGCGCCGGCGCGGCACCGCCTCGTAGGACAACCCCCGCATGCGAAGCGGCCCCCCGACCGGGGGGCCGCTTCGCGCATGGTCACGGCAGCTGCTCGAGGACGACGTCGTCGAAGTTGACCTCGTTGCCGATGGCGCGCAGGGCCACCGTGGCCTTGCGCGCGGGGTCGATGAGGTCGAGGGTCGCCTCGGCCTTGGGGGCGCCATCGTACAGCACCTGGAAGGTGCGCTTGCGGGTGTCCACGACCGCCCCGATCCGGCGCTTGTCGTAGGGGCGGGTCGAGAGGGCCTCGCTCCAGACCTTGGTCCAGCCCTGGGCGGAGTCGGGGAGGCCCCCGTCGCAGACCCAGAGCTGCAGCTCCTTGGGGGTGGTGACGACCTCCACGTAGTGGTTGGCGTCCAGGTAGTAGGGCTGGATGGCCTGATCGCCCGTGGGGGGGAGGTTGTAGGGGCTTCGGACGGGCTGCTGGGTCACCTCCATCCGGTAGCGCGCGGGCATCTGGCCGTCCGGGCCCCCCGCGAACTCCCCTTTGTAGCGCACGAAGGTGACGGCGGGGCGATCCTGGACCTTGGTCTGCCTGAGCACCCGGCTCTTGAGGGTGGGGGTGTCCACGTCCGCGACCTCCCAGGAGCCGACGTAGAGCCAGGACGGCAGCTGCTCGCCCCGCGCGAGCCGCTCGGCCCCCACGTCGACGAAGTGAAGCCCCGGCTGGATGGCCCCCAGGGGCGCCTGCTCGAAGTCGAGGGTGACGAGGCGCGCGGGGGCGCTCGTCGGGGCGGGAGTCGGCTGGATCGCCCCGCCGCCGCCGCCCGGGGGGGGCGACGAGGGGGAGGCGCAACCGATCATGCAGCTGATCGCGAAGGTCAGGGCCGGGGCGGAGCACCACCGGAATGCTTGCATGCTTGTCTCCATGGCCGTCGGGGGAACCCCCTAAGCCTAGCGGCGCGCGCGCCGAGAGAATAGGGCGCGCGCGGCAGGGCTGGTTGTGCAATTGGAGAGGGGGGCGGCGCGCGCCGCCCCCCT
>DATNQI010000076.1 GCA_036704125.1 Pantanalinema sp.
CTGCTTCTGAGAGCGGGCGCAAGAAAAAACCGCCCCGGCCTAAGCCGGGGCGGTTTTGAGTGCGGGAGAGAGGACTTGAACCTCCACTGAGTTGCCCCAACATGCTCCTGAAGCATGCGCGTCTGCCATTTCGCCACTCCCGCGAACCTCTTTAATATAACACACGACCGGGGTGAGGTAAAGCCCCTTTTAAGCAATGGGGCGATTTTTTAGTGCCGAGGGGGGCGGACAGGCTAGAATGAAGCGCACGAACACCCCCTCTCACGCCCCGAATCGCCCCATCCGCCTCGTGATCGTTGAGGACGACGACCTCTTCCGGGACCTGCTGCGCATGGCGCTCGCCAACCTGCCGGGTCTCGAGGTCGTCGCCGACTTCGGCGACGCCGATCGCGCCGAGGCCGAGATCCCATCCCTTATGCCGGATGTCCTCTTGCTGGACATCGACCTGGGCAAGGGGCGCAACGGCGTGCAGCTGGGGCTCTCGCTCAGGCAGGCCCTGCCGGGGGTGGGGATCATGCTCTTCTCCAACCACCGGGAGCCGGATTTCCTGCTCTCGGTTCCCACCGAACAGGCAGGAGGCTGGTCCTACCTCCTCAAGACCTCGGTGCGGGACGTGGCCACCCTGGAGCGCGCCATCCGGGGGGCGGCCTCCGGGCTCGTCATTCTGGATCCGCGTCTTGCCGTGGACTTCCGGAGCCCCCTGCCCGGAGGCTCGGCCCTCAGCGAGCGACAGGTGGCCCTGCTCCAGTCCATCGCCCAGGGCTTCAGCAACAAGGCGATCGCCGCGCGCCTGGGCCTCTCGGAGAAGACCATCGAGAACCAGCTCGGCGTCCTCTACTGCGAGCTCGGCATCGACACCGCCGACTCCGAGACTCACGCCCGGGTCCAGGCGGCCCTGCACTACCTGCGAGGGATCGCCAGCTGAGCCTCGGGCTCGGACAGCGGGCAAACGACGCACACGCGGATCCTCACGTCGCTGGCGATGAGCATCTCCCAGCGCCCGCTCATGAGAGCCACCCGGGCGTCGAGCAGCGCAAAACCCGGGCTGCGGCGCACGCGCGCAAGGTCGATCCCCTCGCCCCAGGCCTCGATGTCCAGGGTCAGGCCCTGCGCGCGATCGCCCGTTAGCCCCACCCGCAACCTGCGCGCCCCCTGCACCGAGGCGAGATCGAGGGCCTGGTCCATGAGGGCCCACGCCATCAGCAGGCGGGACTGCACCTCCCCGTGGAGATGCTCGGCCGCCTCTCGCCGCAGGCGATCGTCCGTCTCGACCAGCTCGGCGCACGATCGCGCCAGGTCCCGCTCCAGCCGCTCGCTGGCGGCGAGCCAGGCCACGCGGGTGCGCCGGCGCGCGAGGAACACCTCGCACGCGGCGAGGGTGGAGAGGAGCGAAAAGGCCAAAAGGCCCATCATTTGCCAGAACGTCCGCGGCGAGAGGGCAGCGCCGAGGGCCCAGGGCGCAAGGGCCGAGCGCATGAACGAGCCGGCGAAGATGGCCGCCGTGAAGATCCCGTATACGCCCCCCAGCTGCCGAGCCTCGGTCGCGTCCAGTCCAGGCCCATGGCGCGCAGGCGATTCAGCAGGGGCAAGCAAGCCAGTAGCGAGAGGCTCGCCAGGAACGAGAGCAGGCCCCAGCGCAGGGCCATGAGCGGGGTTGCCTGCCAGGCCGCGCCGATGCTCCCGGTCACCAGGTTGTAGGCCCCAGTCACGCCGTAGTGCACCGCGATCGCAAGCAGGGCCCAGCCCGGCAGCGCGTAGGGTGCCCGGCGGATGAAGGCGCGATCGCGCGCGACGTCTGTGATAGCGGAAATGCGCCTCCCCATCTTGGGATAATACCCCGATCAATCGGGGGTTACCCCCCGAGAATCAGAAGGGAAGCCCTCTTTCACCCGCGAAGGCGAATTTCATAGACTCGAAACGAGGGTCTGTCCGCCTCGCGCGGATTCCCTCCTCGATACGCCGTCGCACCCCATCAGGAGGCCCCATGGTATCCAAGCTCCTGGCCCCGACGCTCGCGGGCAGGTTCTTGCTCGTAGGCTGCATGTCCTTGCCGTTCGGCTCGCTGCTCGGGCGCTCGAACGGTAGCGTGGCCGAGGGCCGCGCGGAGCTGCACCTGCGGCCCTGGATCCAGGCGGGCGGCCTGACGATCCAGGCCACCGTCTCCCCCTACGTGGCCGCGGACGTGGACCACCTGGTGGTCAAGGTCTTCACCCTCGACGGCAGCGACGAGCAGCCCGTGACGAACAAGCTCGGCGTCGCCCTCGCCGCGACGGTTCCCCAGGCCCAGCTGAGCGCGCCCATCGCCTTCGACGACCGGCCCACCATGGCCACCCTCAAGGTCAAGCTACTCGGCACCCGTCCCTTCGACGGCCAGGCCAGCGCCTCGGGCATCGCCGTCACCCCAGGCGGCCTCGTCTCCAGCGGGTCCTTCAATGTCGCCTTCCTCGAGGAGCCCGTCACCACCTTCGTGGGCGGTGCATACGGCAGCTCGGACGGGGCCACCTCGAGCGCGAGGTTCAATAGCCCCAGCGGGCTCGTCTTCGATGGCTCGGGCAACCTTTAGGTCGCGGATACCGGCAACAACGCCATCCGCATGCTCACGAAGAACGGGTCGGACTGGACGGTCAGCACCATCGCAGGCAACGGCTTTGCCGATTGGGCGGACGGCTCGGGGACGGGCGCGGCCTTCAACAGCCCTGTGCCGTGGCCCTCGACGCTTCGGGAGACCTCTACGTCTCGGAAAACAGCAACCACGCCGTTCGCCGGATCACCCCCGGTGGAGCCGTCACCACCTTCATCGGCGCCTACCCCACTCTGACGCAGGGCTCCACCGACGGCATCGGGACGGCCGCGAGGCTCAGGAGCCCCTGGGGGCTCGCCTTCGACGGCTCGGGGAACCTCTACGTCCTGGACAGCTGGAACCAAACCATCCGCAAGGTCACCCCCGCGAGGGTCGTCACCACCCTCGCCTCCGGCCCCAACGCCAACGGCTACGCCAATGGCAGCTTGAGTGCGGCGAGGTTCGCCTACCCCATGGGGCTCACCTGCGACCCCGCGGGGGTCCTCTACGTGGCGGACACGAACAACAACGCGATCCGCAAGGTGATCCCCTGAATCATCCGAACGCCAATCGCCCCCACCCTGTCCGGGTGGGGGCGATTGGCGTTGAAACGAAAGAGGCTACGCCTCGGCGCCCGAGGCGGCAGGGGCGCTCGCGCCCCCCTCCTTGCGACGCATGACCCAGGCGATGAGCGCAGCGCCCCCGACGACCATCGGCACGCTCAGGAGCTGGCCCATGGACAGGTTGCCGATCACGAAGCCAAGCTGCGGGTCGGGGTTGCGCAGGAACTCCAGCGAGAAGCGGATGGCCCCGTAGCCGATCAGGAAGGTCCCCAGCAGCACGCCCGGCTTGGGACGGCGCGTGCTCATGAAGAACAGCACAAGGAAGAGCAGGATCCCCTCCAGGCCGAACTCGTAGAGCTGCGAGGGGTGGCGCGGCAGGCCCATGGGATCGGTCGGGAAGACCATCCCCCACGGCAGGTCGGTGGGACGGCCCCACAACTCGGCGTTGATGAAGTTGCCGAGGCGGCCGAGGCCCAGGCCCAGCGGCACCGCGACCATCACGATGTCGGCCATCTCGAGGAAGCCCAGCTTGTGCTTGCGGCAGTAGTACCAGCCCGCCACGATGGTGCCGACGAGGCCCCCGTGGAAGGACATGCCGCCGTGCCACACCGCCAGGATCTCGAGCGGGTGCGCCAGGTAGTCCTTGAGGTTGTAGAAGAGGATGTAGCCGAGGCGCCCGCCCAGGATCACGCCCATGATGAGGGTCATGATGAAGTCGGCCACGTCGCCCTCGGGAAGGACGATGCCGCGGCGCTTCACCTGGGCCTTGACGATGAAGTAGGTGAGCAAGAAGCCCAGGCCGTACATCACGCCGTACCAGTGGACCCGCAAGGGGCCCAGGGTGTGGCCTGCCACGTCTAACGGGCCGAGCTGGAGGGCGACCGGGTTGAGCGGTGGAAATTGAAGCATGGTCCTAGTCTACCACGTCGGAAAGGTGCTGCTCGAAGTTGATGGAGCACGCCCCCTTGGCGGGCAGTTCCAGGCGCCAGTGGGGCATCATGCACGAGCTCTGGTACACCCGCTCGAAGCCGCCCTCCGACATGGAGATGGTCTCGACCGGGAAGCGCCAGACCGTCGCCGGAAGGTCCCAGCTCAGGCGGTAGTCGATCCCGTTGAAGACGTCCTTGATGCCGATGGCCTTGAGGTCCGCAAGCTCGCCCCTGGATCCCAGGCGCGGGTCGGGGACGATGGTGCCCGGGCTGTAGTAGTAGCGGTCCGGGGCGTTGCCCGCCAGGAAATTGGCGTTGAACTCGACCCCGAACCAGAGGCTCACCGGGCGCTCCATTCCGTTCTCGACGGTGTAGGCGACGCGCGTCACGGCCGGGCCCGCCTTGGGGATGACGAAGCGCTTTTTCACGGTGATCGGCCAGAACTCGGATCCGACCCACACGTGCCCGTCCCGCCTGAAGGTCAGGGCCACCTCGTCGGTGCCGTCCTCGCGCGTCAGGACGTAGTCCTGGTTCACGAAATCGCCCTGCTCGCCGTAGGTCATGTCGTAGAACGAGTCGAGGCGCGAATCGGGATGCAGGAAGTGGTCGAGGAAGGAGAGGCGGCGGTACCAGTCGTGGAACAGGTAGCGCTCGAGGCCCGCCTCCTTGGTGAGCACCACGTCGTAGATGGCCTTGAGGCCGCCCTCGCGGCGGAAGGCCTCGAGGGTGGTGGCGCGGGCGATCTTGCTGTGATAGGCCTCGGTGCGGCGCGCGAGCGTGTCCAGGACGTTGAAGGCGCGGGGCTTGTAGTCGAGCTCGAAAAGCGCGCCCCCCTCCAGGTTGAAGTAGAGGTTCTGTCGCTTGCTCGAGACCAGGACCTCGGGCTTGCCGTCGCAGTCGAAATCCCGCTCCTGCACCTCGAGGAAGTCCGCGCCCCGGTGGATCAGGTCGTCCGAGAGGGTCTCGGCCTTGAGAAGGGCGCGGTAGTTGGCCGAGCGCAGGTGCGAAAGGTAGAGCCCGCCGAAGACCCCGTGCCAGTAGGGGTCGCTGGACTGGCCCTGCCAGAGGGCCGCCTGGGCCTCGGGGGGACGGCCCGCGGCGTCGACCTTGTCGGCCACCAGGAGCATCTTCTTGTGGAGGTTGTTGCTCTCGGGGTAGCGCACCAGGAAGTTGCGCCACATGCCCCCGCGCAGGAAGTTGGCCTGGCGCTCGTTGAGCTGCGCGCGCGCCTCGGCGTACAGCTTCGCCTCCTCGGGGGGCAGGGCCCACTCCTGCATCTTCACGTAGGTCGCGCTCGGAAGGTAGATCCGGCCGAAGGGGCGGCGGCCCACCCGGTAGTCCCGGACGGTGGTGCAGTTGATCCAGTCGGAGTGGTCCTCGAGCAGCCGGAAGAAGCGATCGAGCCAGCCGTTCTCGTAGACCGCCTTGTGGGTGTTGGGCCAGACGCCGAACTTCTCGCCGTCGTCGAGGCAAAGGGCGATGCGGTTGCCGTCCGGCGAGGCGTTGGCGCGCAGGTACTCGATCACGCGCTCGGGGGCCTCGAACGGGATGAGGCGCATCAGCTCGGTGTTGATGGGGAAGAGCTCGAGCATGCGGCCCTGCTCCTCGGTCTGGTAGTACCCGAAGAGCTGCGAGCCCCTCAGGCCCGCCGCCTTGAAGATGGAGTCGTCGAGGGCCGTCCAGGCGCACCCCGCCTCGGCGATCGGCTTGGAAAGATGGGGCTCCCAGACCCGCTCGGCGAGCCACATCCCCTCGGGGGCGTCGCCGAACTGGGCCGCGATCAGCTCGGTCAGGCGCGTGATCTGGTCGCGCTTGTCCCGGTCCGGGATCACGGCGAGCACCGGCGCGTGGTAGCCCCCGGTGACGAGCTCGATCTGCTTGGCGTCGCTCAGGGCCTTGAGCCTGGCGATGAACTCGGGGTGGTGCTCCAGGAGCCACTCGAGCAAGGCCCCCGAGTAGTGCAGCGTGACGCGGACGCCGGGATGCCGCGCCAGGACCTCGAGGAAGGGCGAGTAGGCGCTGGCGTAGGCCTCCTCGATGACCCAGTCCCAGTTCCCGAAGGGCTGGTGGTTGTGCACCCCCAAGGTGAAGTTGATGGTCGGCTTGTCGGAGAGGAGCATGGAGAATCCCTATCGGAGTCGGTTGGCCGGATGGATGATGCCGTCAAGGACACCATACCATCCTGAAAGGCAAGCAGCCAGAGCCGGAAAGAGGCTAGCGCGGAGCCGAAACAAGGCGCAGGGCCACGTTCCCGACCGCCTCCAGGCTCGAAGGCGAACACTGCGCGGGAAGGTCATGGACCGTGTGCCACTGGGGGTAGTCGAAGTCGATCAGATCGACGAAGGGCACCCCCTGCTCGAGGAAGGGCAGGTGATCGTCCTCGATGGCGGGGCCGCCCTGGTCGGGGAAGTTCGCCCCGTAGCCCATGGCCGCGGCCGTCCGGTAGACCCGGTCCAGCAGGGCGCCCGCTCGCGCCTCCGAGTAGGCCTCGCGCAGGATCACGAGGTCCTTGTCCCCCACCATGTCGAGCAAGAGCCCCCAGGCGGGCAGATCGCCCCGGTGGCGCCGGACGTACTCGCGCGAGCCGTAGAACATGGTCTCGGGGGTCTGCCCCCAGTCCTCGCCGTCGAGGAGCACCAGCCTGACCTCGCGCGGCGGCGGGCTGGCCTTGAGGGCGCGGGCGAGCTCGAGCACCACCGCCGCCCCCGAGGCCCCGTCGTTGGCGCCGGGGGTCGGCTGGAGCCGGTGGGCGGGGTGCGGATCCTGCTCGGATCGCGGCCGCGAGTCCCAGTGGGCGGCGACCATCGCGACATCCCCCTTGCCCTGGCCGAAGACCGCGACCAGGTTGGTCAGGGCCAGGGTCCGAGGGCCGTCCTGGACCGAGAAGCGCTCGAGCGCCACGCGCGGCGCGTAGCGCCCGAGCTCCGCCTCGAAGGAGGCGATCGCCTTGGCGTGCGCGTCGGTGCCGGGCACCCGCGGCCCCAGGGCCACCTGGGCCTCCAGGTGGCGGAAGGCCGCCGCCCCGGAGATGCCGGGGGGCGCCGCCTGCGCGGCGCTCGCCGCCAGGATCAGGGTCAGGCTAAGCCATGACCAGAAGGGTGACGATCTCACCGGGGCCCACCTCCAGTCGGATCGACCCCGAGCCCAGCTCGCGGCCGGGAGCCTCTCTCAGGTCGGACAGCGCGATTACGCGGTGCGGCAGCGAAACTTCGAGGTCGGTCGCGACTGCCGCCGCGGTCGGGTTGTACAGCCGGATCGCCAGGTGCTCGGAGCCCTCGGCGCGCTTGACGGTGCTCACGACCAGGCGCGGATCCCCGATGGAGAGCCAATCGCCGAGCTGCTTTCCGCGCGAGAGCGGGGCCTGATCGCCGCCGAAGCCCCTGACGAGGAAGGGGGCGCCGAAGGCGTGGGCCTCGGGCCGGGCCTCGCTCCAGTCGCCCCGGTAGGGCACGATCGCGTAGGCGAAGCGCTGGGGCCCGAGGCACTGGGCGTCGGGGGTCTCGACCCGGGGGCCCGCGCCGCCGCCGCGGGTGCGCAGGTCGTCGCGCGAGAGCCAGCCCACGCAGCGCAGGAGGGTGACGTAGACCGCCCAGGCGCCCTCGGGCCCGGCGGCCACCTCGGCCTCGGGCAGGCCGACGCTCGCGACCATGAGCGATCGCTCGCCCTCCACGGCGCTCCAGCCCTGCTGGGGGAAGGTGGTGGGGGCGGCCTCGTGGTGACGCTGCACCGGCAGCTCGGGAAGCCGCGTGGTGGGCACGCGCTCGGTCACGGCGAACTGGTTCTCGCTCAGGACCCGGACCTGACCCGTCAGGCCCGTGCCGAAGCGAACGCGCAGGCGGTGGTCCTTGACCCGGTTGTCCAGCTCGGTCGTCACCTCGACCGTCCGCGACCCCGTTCGCAGCGTGAAGCGGCTCAGGACGATGGTGGCGACGTTGCGCTTGCTGCGCCCCGTTCGATCCGGGGTGAGGGCCTCCGGCAGCTCCAGGCGATAGACCACCCTGAGGACCGCCTCGACCGGGGTGACGCGCTCGACGATCCAGTGCTCGAGCTGGCTGGTGACGATGCGATCGCGCTCGGGGGGCGAGTAGTTGTACTCGTCGCCCGCGTCCGCCCCGTCCTCGAAGGCGTGGACGTCCGGGTAGATTTCGCCGGTCTCGAGGTCCTCTAGGTGGAGGGCGCCGTCCTTGACGAAGAGGCGCAGGGACTCGTTGGCGATGCTGTTGGGGCCGTGCGCGGTGGAAGGCTCGAGCGCCTGCGGCGCGCCGGGCGCGGCGAAGAGGGGCTCGACGCCCATGGCCGGGACCCCATCCAGCCACGTGCTGAAGCAAAAGCGCCTCACCTGGCGCCAGTCGGGGAACAGGTCGATGTCCGAGTAGAAGGCCTCGGTGTCCTCCACCCGATCCAGCACGCAGGGCACGGGGTTGCCGGCCGCATCGACCAGGTGCGCCTCGTCGGGCGCAAGGGAGCGCGGCCAGTCGATCACCACCTCGCACAGGCCGCTGCGCGGGTGGCCGAGGGGGTTGTAGACCAGGGCGCCCGGGCGATCGCCCACCGGCGAAAGCGCCAGCATGGCCCGATCCAGGAGGACCTGGCCGAGCTCGCGGGCCTCCGAGAAGCGCCCCATCATCTCCTGGTGGACCGCGTCGATCGAGCAGCCGCAGATGGAGTCGTGGGGCTGGTTCAGGAGGATCTTGCGCCAGCCCTCCTCGAGGTAGCCTCCGGGCAGATCGACGCCGAGCCGCCCGGCCAGGGCGCTCAGGGGATCCACGTAGCGCTCGTAGAGGGTCTGCACCTCGGCGTTGGCCTGCTTGAGGTACATGCGCGCCGAAAGGACGTCGGGCAGGAGATAGGCGAGGCCCACGCCGAAGGAGCGCAGCTCGCCCTTCACCACCGGGGCCTGCGGGCTCACGGCGAAGAAGGCGTCCTCGAGGCGGCCCAGGCGGATCGTCCCCTCGCCCCACCGCTCCTGCATCGCCTGGATGATCGACGGCAGCTCGGGATTGGGGGCCAGGTGGTCGCAGCCCGCGAGCAAGAGCATCCGGTCGTGCCGGTGCAGGTCGACGAACTCCTCGAGGCGCGCCATGCGCACCTCGAGCGGCAGATCGCCCCACAGGAGCACGTTGCAGTAGCCGCTCGGCAAGAGGGTCGTCGCGATTCGCTCGCCGCTGGGCGCCTCCCACCAGAACTGCTCGTCGTCCAGGCGTACCCCGCGCCAGATCACCGCCCGGTCCATGCCGAAGCCGCGCAGGATGGTGGGGATCTGGGAGACGTGCCCGAACATGTCGGGCAAGTAGCCGACCGAGCGCGTCTCGCCGAACTGCCCCATCAGGCGCCGGCCGAACTGGAGGTTGCGGATCAGGCTCTCGCCGCTGACGAGGAACTCGTCGGGCAGGATGTACCAGGGGCCGATGGCGAGCTTGCCCGCGGCGACCAGGCTTGCCAGGCGCTCGCGGTTCTCGGGCTTGATGGCCAGGTAGTCCTCCAGCATCACCGTCTGGCCGTCCAGCAGGAAGTTCGGCAGGGTGCCCGCCTCGAGCAGGTCCAGGACCCGATCGACCACCTCCACCAGGCGCAGCCGGAAGGACTGGAAGGTGCGGTACCACTCGCGATCCCAGTGGGTGTGGGGGACGACGACGACTTCTTTGGTCTGCAAGCGGCACCCTCCTAGCTGATCATGGTCAAGCCGATTCCAGACAGGGTAGCGGAGTTTCGGTCGATTGAAAAGGCGGCGGCGGGGGCCGTGAAATCTTCGTTTCGTTCACGTTAAACGGCCGGATCCGGGGAAGAGATCCAAAAGCGCCGGGAACCGAACGCGGCCTGAGCGGAGTCTCAGCTCCAACGCCATCGCGCCCCTCGACCCACAGGAGCCCGCCATGAGCAACCTCGTCGGAAACGGGAACACCCCTCGCCCCCAGTGGGCGTCCCCGGCGCCGCGCGCCCACGAGCACTCCAAGCGACCCGATCCCCACGGGACGGCGCCCCAGCGCCGAGCGGACGGGCTTTCGCTGAGCGCGGCGGCGACCGCCCTCTCGTCGGGCGAGGCCACCCAGGCCCTCTCCCTGCTCAAGCGCATGACGGAGCGTCCCGGCGGGACGCTCCAGGACGCCGAAGGGCGGGCGCTGACGCCCGCCCAGGCCCTCGAGCACCTCGTGATCGGCCAGGAAGTGCTCGCGCGGGTCTCGCCCGAGGGGGGCAAGACCCGCAGCGCAAGCGCCCTGCTGTTCGCGATCGAGGACATCCGGCCGATGGCCGCGCGCCTCGCTCAGGCCTGATCGCCCGCGCTAGCGCGCCTCGACCAGGACCTTCTCGCGGTAGAGGGTCTCGATCTCCTCGCGGTACTTGTCGGCCACCACCCGGCGCTTCAGCTTGAAGGTCGGGGTCAGCTCGCCGGACTCGGGGGTGAAGGGGTGGGCGATCGCCTGGAAGCGCCGGATCCGCTCGTGGGACGCGAGACCCGCGTTCACCTCCTCGATCGCCTCCTGGAGCGCCTCGCGCACCGGCGGAAGCGAGACGAGCTCGGCATCGCTCTTCCAGTCGTGGCCGGCCTCCACGGCCAGGCGCGCCGCCTCCCCGAGGTCGGGCACCAGCAGGGCCGTCATGTGGCGCCGCCCCTCGCCGAACAGCATGGCCTGGGCGACGAGCGCGTGCGAGAGAAGCCGCTGCTCGATGGGCTGCGGGGCCACCTTGGAGCCGTCGGCGAGCGCCAGCAGCTCCTGCTTGCGGTCGACGAGGCTCAGGTAGCCCTCGTCGTCCATGTGGCCGACATCGCCGGTGCGCAGCCAGCCCTCGGCGTCGAGGACCTCACGGGTCGCGGCCTCGTCGTTCCAGTAGCCCTTCATGACGTTGGGGCCGCGCACGACGATCTCGCCGTCCGCCGAGAGGCGCAGGGTCACGCCCGGCAGGGCGCGCCCGACCGTCCCCAGCTTGATGGCATCGGGAGGGTTGAGGGTCAAGACCGGCGCGCACTCGGTCAGGCCGTAGCCCTCGGCCACGGGCACGCCCATGACCTGGAAGAAGCGACCGAGCTCGACGCTGAGCGGGGCCCCGCCCGAGACGATGAAGCGCAGGCGACCGCCGAGGGCCTCGCGGACCTGCTTGAAGACCAGACGATCGGCGGCATGGTAGAGGGCGTTGGTCGGGAAGGTCACCCGGCCCTCCTCCTGCATGACCTTGTGGAAGAACTCGCCGATCTCGAGCGCCGCCCAGAACAGCTCGCGCTTGAGGGCGCCCTCGGCCTCGATCTGCGCGATGGTGCGGCGGTAGAAGGTCTCGAGGACCCGCGGCACCGCGCAGAAGAAGGTCGGCCGGACCTCCGCGAGGTTCTGGGCGAGGGTCTCGAGGCGCTCGGCGTAGGCGATCGAGGCCCCGACCGCGAGCGAGGCGTAGCAGGCGCTGCGCTCGAGGACGTGCGACAGCGGCAGGAAGGACAGGGCCACGTCCTCGGGCGTCAGGCCCAGGGCCGAGGCCGCCGCGTGGGCGTTAGAGGTGAGGTTGCCGTGGGTGAGCATGGCCCCTCGAGGGGTGCCGGTGGTGCCCGAGGTGTAGACGATCGAGGCCAGATCGTCCGGGCGCAGCATCTCGCGCCGGCTGCGGATCTCGTCCTGGTGGCGCGACAGGAGCGCCTGGCCGCGCGCCAGCGCCTCGTGGTAGGTCAGAAGGCCGTCGGCGCGCTCGAGGGGCTCGTCGAAGGCGAGGACCAGGCGCAAGGAGGGGACCCGCGGCGCGATCGCGCGCAGCTTGGCGAGCTGGTCGGGGGTTGAGGCGATGACCGCGCAGGCGGCGCAATCGTTGAGCATCTCGGCGATCGCATCGGCGTCGAGGGTGGGGTAGAGGGGCACGTCGACGGCCCCCACGCCGAGGACGGCCTGATCGGCGATCGCCCACTCGGGGCGGTTCTCGCTCAGGATGGCCACCCGCTCGCCGATCCCGACGCCGCTCTCGACCAGGTAGGCGCCGAGCGCGTCCACCTGGCGCTCGGCATCGCCGTAGGAAGCGCTGCGGTAGCGTCCCCCCTCCTTTGCAAGCAGAGCGGGTCGCTCGGCAAATCGGGTGATCGTCGCCTGGAACATCGCAGGAACGGTGGTGACCATGTGTCTTGCTACCCCCCTCTGAATAAGACGCGCGAAGCCGGGTCGGTCGTGAAAACCGTCGCTCGACATTGTAAAAGAAGTTTACAATTCGTGCAAATCCTTCACAAAGAAAAAGGCACCCGCACGATGTGCGGGTGCCGGGAGCGCCTCGAGGCGATCGCGTCGGGTCTTACTTGAAGAGGCCGCCGATGAGGTTGACGAGCCCGGCGACTCCCTGGATGCCCTGGCTGACCTGGGCGGCCCACTCGGGCTGGCCCTGGACCTGCGCGGGGGCGTAGGTCTGGGCCACGTTGGCCGGCTGCTGAGGAGCCTGGGCGGGCTTCGGCTGATCCGCCTGGCCCTTGATCAGGCCGACGAGGCCGAGCACCAGGGGCAGGGCCTGATCGATCACGGGGGCCTTCTTCTGGACGAACTCGTCGTAGTCCTTGTCCTTGACCAGGCCGCGCAGGGACTCCAGGGTGACCGAGATGGGGCCCGCAGCCCCGCCCGCCACGGGGCGGTTGGTCGAAGGCTGGTAGGTCGAGGCGTAGGGATTCACGCTCTGCTGGCTCTGCACGGCCGGCTGCGAAGCGGGAGCCACCTGCCCGATGGGAGCCGCCGTGGCCGCCTTGTAGCGGGCAAAGGCATTCGTGAAGTTGTCGACGGCGTTGGGCATGGGGGGACCTCCTGCGGAAACGATTGGATCCTTCGAGGAGGTTATGGCCCGGTCGGGCTCGGATTCGGTAAAGGCGAAAAAAAGCGAAAGGTAAGCTTCGGTAAAGCTATCCCTTGACCGCCCCCGAGGTCTGGCCCTCGACGAAGAAGCGCTGGAGCACGAGGAAGACCGCGAGGATCGGCGCGATCGCGAGCACCGCCCCGGCCGCGATCAGGCGCCAGTTCGCCGAGAAGGTCCCCGCCAGGTAGGCGATGCCCACCGGCAGGGTGTAGTGATCGGGGTTCTTGAGGACCAAGAGGGGCCACAGGAAGTCGCCCCAGGCGGCCACGAAGTCGAAGATCGCGAGCGTCGCGAGCGACGGGGTCACCAGCGGAAGCAGCACCCGGTAGAAGACCTGCCAGGCGCTCGCCCCGTCGATGATGGCGGCCTCGTCGAGCTCGCGGGGGATGGCCAGAAAGGCGTTGCGCATCAGGAAGATGCCGAAGGCGTTGACCGCGGTGGGCAGGATGACGCCCGCGTAGCTGTCGATGAGGCCCATGCGGTTGACCAGCAGGAAGAGCGGGATCATCAGGACGGGCAGGGGCACCATCATGGTGGCGAGCAGCCCCGCCTCGATCCCGCCCGCGCCCCTGAAGCGCATGCGCGCGAGCGGGTAGGCCGCGAGGCTCGCGAGCGCCACGTTGAGGACGACCGAGACCAGGCTGACCCCCACGCTGTTGGCGAAGTAGCGCGCGAACGGCACCGCCTCGAGCACCAGGCGGAAGTTGTCGAGGGTCGGCTGGGCCGGCCACACGGTGGGGGGGTAGGCGAAGATGTTCTCGCCGGGCCCCCTCAGGGCGGTCACGAGCAGCCAGGCGAAGGGGCCGACCGTCACGGCGGTCAGGGCGAGCAGGACGAGGCCCAAAAGCCAGGCGCGGAGCTTCTTCATAGGAGCATTCTAGACTTGGAGGCGACGATCGGCAAATAGGTAGATCGAAAGCATCCGAGGGTATAAGGGGCACAGGCAACCGGGCGCCAGGCCGGACCGAGGTCGACGCGCCACCCATCGCGAAAAAGGAGCAGCAGCCCATGTCAAAGCTGTCGGTCGAGGCCATCGAAGCCACCTACGGAATCACCTCCCGCGAGATCCGCAACGCCATCTCCGACGGGCACCTCGAGGGGGAGCGCAATCACGGCTCCTGGCTAGTCAGCGAGCGAAGCATCGAGGACGCCATCCGCCAGGGGGTTCTGAAGAACCGCAAGCAGGCCGTCTGACCGACGCCACGCGCTCCATCGCGCCCCGGCCCCTTGGCCGGGGCGCGCGTCGTCGGCGCGCCCCCTGACAAGAAGGATGATTCCAGTATAATGGGGGGCGGTCCCTGTTGCCCCACGCGCGAGCCTTCGTCCACCGGCCGACCTCGCGCGATCGCCAAAGGAGCGCCTCCGTTGTCGAATCCCCAGACCCCTTCCCCGGTCGTGCGCAGGCTCGATCGGGCCTTCGAGGGGGCCGCTTGGCTCATCCTCGGCCTCACCCCGGTCCTGATCAACGTCTACAACGTGGACGCGTACCGCACGGTCCAGGCCACCTTCGCCTCGATCCTGATCGCCGTTGCCCTGTGCTTCTGGGCCGTCGCGCGCTGCCTCGGCCGGAGCTGGGCCGAGGTGGGCAAGGTACCCATGCTCTACCCCATCGCCTTCCTGGGGCTCTGGACGCTCTTGACCGTGCCGCGCTCGCCGGCGCCCCCCCTGGGCCTCGCGAGCTG
Organism: Pantanalinema sp.; assembly: GCA_036704125.1. Lineage (NCBI taxonomy): Bacteria > Bacillati > Cyanobacteriota > Cyanophyceae > Leptolyngbyales > Leptolyngbyaceae > Pantanalinema > Pantanalinema sp. The sequence goes on from DATNQI010000076.1 coordinate 14,540, forward strand.
GTGGAACCTGGTCGCCTACCTGGGCTTCTGGATCGCCCTGAGCGACGTCACCGCCCGCGAGCCAAAGCTGCGCTGGCGGCTGATGGTGCCGATCCTGTTCGGCTTCGTCGCCAACAGCGTGATCGGCCTGATGCAGTACCAGCACGTGGACTTCATGGCCCTGAGCCGGGGCCTGCCCCAGGCGCCCTGGATCCTCAACTACTTCGCGGGCCTCGACGCTCCTGCCCGGCTGGGCTCGGCCGCGGGGATGCTCGGCAACCAGAACGTGCTCGGCGGCTACCTGGTCGCCGCCATCCCCCTCCTCTTTCTGGCGGGCTCGGCCCTGTTGGCCAAGCGCGAGCGCGTGGTGCTCGCGGTCGCGCTGGTGGCCTCGGGCCTCGTCGGCAGCGCCAGCCTGGTGGCGACCCAGACCCGCGGCGCCTGGGTGGGCCTCGCCATCGGCCTCTGCTGGGCCGCGGTCGCGGTCCTCGCGCACTACGGCTCGGCGATTCGCCGCCTGAGCGCCAAGACCTGGATCGCCGTGGCCCTGGGGCTCGCGGTGGCGCTCGGCGGCCTGGCCGCCGGCGGCAAGACCATCGGCCTGGACCGGGCGATCGCCAAGCTCCAGACCGCGGGCACCGACAACACCTCGCAGCAGCGCATCAACGCCTGGCATGTGGCCAGGACCATGGCCGACGAGCGGCCGGTGGTGGGGCACGGCCTCGGGACCTACAAGATCCTCTACTTCAAGTACCTGGTGAAGACCTTCAACGGCCAGCCCATCCCCTCGTCCATGCACCACCGCTACGTCCAGGCCCACAACGACTTCATCCAGATGGCGGGCGAGACCGGCTACCTGGGACTGATCCTGGGGCTCGTCGTCCTCTTCGGCTTCGCCGGCGGCGGCACCTGGTGGATGATCAGGCACCCCGCAATCGCGCTTAGCGAGCGCATGCTGGTGCTGGGCGGCATCACCGGGGCGATCGCCATGGCGGGCTCGGGCATCTTCGGCTTCCCCTTCCACATCGCCTCGTCGTCGGCCCTGGCCGTGGGCGTGGCGGGGCTCGCGGGCGGCGTCTGGACCCGGCAGCGGCGCGAGGGGGCTGCCAGCTCGCAGGCCCCGGCCGCGTACAGCCCGGCCCAGCTCGCGGTCTACACCTACGCCCTGCCGATCGCGATCGCCTTCGTCACCTTCGCCGTGTGCTGGAGCGTCTGGAACCCCTACCAGGCGGACAAGTTCACCAAGCAGGGGCAGGAGCTCTACAAGGCGGGCCGGGTCCCCGAGGCCCAGGCGGTCCTCGACCAGGCCATCCGGCTGGATCCCGAGCGCGGTGACGCGCGCCTGCTCATGGGGCTGATCTACGCGGTCTACGGCCGCTTCGACCAGAGCGAGAAGGAGCTGCTCGCCGCCCAGCGCAGCTACGACGACGTGACCCTTCACTACTACCTGGGGCGGGTGTACGAGAGCGTGAACCGCCTCGACGCGGCCCGCACCGAGTACCAGAACGCCCTTCACTACTTCCCGGCGGGGCTGGACATCACCAAGGCCGTCAGCGAGCGCCTCGCGGTCCTGGACCAGGCCACCAAGGGCACCCCGGTTCCCGCCGGCGCCAAGAAGTAAGAGCGGCCAAGCGGGCGATTCCGGGATCACGCCCCCGGCGTGACGACCGTTCTCGCCCGACAGGGCCGCATGCCCGATACTGCTCCCATCGGATGGAACCCTTCACCCGACCCCGCCGGCCGCACACCGGCGGGGTTCCTTTTTTCAGTCCCTCAGGGCCTCGAGCACCAGGGCGTGGCAGCGGTTGTCGACGAGCATCAGGGAATGGAGGGCGACCGGCACCGTCAGGTTGCGCGCGCCCTGAAGCTCCGAGCTGTTGGCCGGCACGATCATCAGATCGAGCGGGGTCCAGACGCTCGTCACCCGCACCTGCCTCGCGGTCTGGTGCCAGTCACGGTTGAGATCCGCCAGGAAGGCGCTGCCCCGGCGCAGCTCGCTGGCTCCCTGGTTCCAGCGAACGTAGCCCATCAGGGTCCCCGCGTGCGGGCTCGAGAGGGTGACGAAGCGCTGGACCTGCGAGGCGCCCCCCAGGCGCTGGAGGTAGTAGCGGCTCACGATCCCCCCCAGGCTGAAGGCGACCAGGTCCACCCGGCTGGCCCCGGTCGTCGCGCGCATGCGCGCGACCTTGTCGCCCACCTGCTCGGCGAGCAGAGCGAGGCTCGCATCCCCGTTGTTCGGCACCATGTCGATCGTCTCGACGTGCCAGCCCGCCGCCCTGAGCTTGGGGGCGAGCGCGTCGAACACGCGGCCCGTGTCGTCGATGCCGTGCACCAGGAGCACGGGGTTGGGACTTGGCGGCAGATCGGCGACCATGGCGCCCTCCTTCATCGCCCCCATCGTAGCACCCGGCTCAGGACCGGGTGCGGTCGAGGGTGCGGTACTGGATGGCCTCGGCCACGTGCGGCGAGCGCACGTCCTCGCTCCCGGCGAGATCGGCGATGGTGCGCGCCACCTTGAGGATCCGGTCGAAGGAGCGAGCGGAGAGCCCCAGGCGCGCGATCGCCTGCTTCAACAGCTCGCCGCCCTCCGCGTCCAGGGCGCAGTGGTGACGCACCTGGCGCGAGGTCATCCGGGCGTTGCAGTGGATCCCCGCGAGCCCCTCGAAGCGCCGGCGCTGGCGCTCGCGGGCCGCCACCACCCGTTCGCGGATCGAGGCCGACGGCTCGCTCAGGGCCCCCTCCATCAGGTCCCCCTGGCTCAGGCGCGGCACCTCGATCTGGAGATCGATGCGATCGAGCAAGGGACCCGAGAGGCGCGTCCAGTAGTGCTCGGCCTGATGGAGCGAGCAGGTGCAGGGGTGGACGGGATCGCCGCGGTAGCCGCAGGGGCACGGGTTCAGGGCCGCCGCCAGGGTGAACTGGGCCGGGTAGGTGAGCGTCATCGAGGCCCTGGCGATCGTGACCACCCCGTCCTCGAGCGGCTGGCGCAGGACCTCGATCACGTCGCGCCGAAACTCGGGCAGCTCGTCGAGGAACAGGATGCCGTGGTGGGCCAGGCTGATCTCGCCGGGGCGCGGCACCGAGCTGCCGCCCACCAGGCCCGCCGGCGAGATGGAGTGGTGGGGCGAGCGGAAGGGGCGCGAGGTGATGAGCGGCTTGGTCGCGGGCAGGAGGCCCGCGACGCTGTAGAGCTTGGTCACTTCGAGGCTCTCGGTCACGTCGAGCGGCGGCAGAATGCTCGGCAGGCGCTTGGCCAGCATGGTCTTGCCCGAGCCGGGCGGACCCACGAGCATCACGTTGTGGCCGCCCGCCGCCGCGACCTCCAGGGCCCGCTTCGCGAAGGCCTGGCCCTTCACCTCCTCGAAATCGGGCAGCTCCGAGGCCCCGTGCGAGAAGAGGGCCCCGCGATCCAGGCGCGCGGCGCACATGGTGGCCTGGCCGTTGAGCCAGGCGGCGACCTGGGCGATCGAGGCGGCGCCGTAGACCGAAACGTCCTCGACCAGGGCCGCCTCGTGGGCGTTGGCCTCGGGCACGACCAGCGCCTCGCAGCCGGCGCGCGCGGCGGCCAGCGCGATGGGCAGGATCCCGCTGACCGGGCGCAGCAACCCGTCCAGGGAAAGCTCGCCGACAACGAGCAGGCGCGCCAGGCGCTCGGCGGGCACCTGGTCGGAGGCCGCGAGGATCCCCAAGGCGATGGGCAGGTCGAAGCTTGGGCCCGCCTTCTTGACGTCCGCCGGGGCGAGGTTGACCGTCAGGCGCAGGCCGGGAAAGGAGAAGCCCGAGTTCCGGATCGCGCTCTTGACCCGCTCGCGGCTCTCCTGGACCCCGGTGTCCCCGAGACCCACCACCGAGAAGCCGGGCAAGCCGTTGGCGATGTCGACCTCGACCTCCACCACGTAGGCGTCCACTCCGAGCACGGCCCCGCTGTGAACCTTCGCAAGCATCTCGCCCTCCTTGACCGACCAACTTGTTAACATTTTATGATAAATAAACTTAAATTTGCGTAACATCTTTCCCGCGACTGTTAAATTTTCTCTTGAACGGATGCTAGAATAAAAAGGATTGCTTCACAGCGCGCCACCGGAGAGATCTCGCCTTGAGCCAAAAGGGGGGCCTCGTGACCACGTCCGAGCTCGCGAACGTATCGAAAGAACGGCTGGTCGCCCCCAGTGCCCTGGCCTGGATCGTCTCGCACCACCCCACCCCCCCGGTGCCGGATCCGGGGCTCGCGCGTGCCGCCGCGCGCTTCGACGCCCAGGTGCTCGAGGCCGAGGGCCCGGCGACGCTGCTCTGCTTTTCCGCCGGGCAGGACGCCCCGCCCAGGCGAGCGGTGCTGCTCGCCGAGGCCCTGATGGCGAGCCCCGGACTCGGCCCCTACAGCGCCGCGCTCCACGTCTGCCCCGGCCTGGCCCGGCAGAGCGATCGCGCCCGCGCCCTGCTCTCGGCGCTCACCGCCCAGGCGCGCCCGGGCGAGATCGTCGCCTCCGAGGCGTTCCAGCGCATCGCCCATCCCGAGTGGCTGTTCGAGCCCTTGCCGGGAACGCTCGGCTTCAGGCTCTGCGCCGCGGCGCCGCGGCGCGCGCTCCCGTTCGTCGGGCGCACGAGCGAGCTTGCGCAGCTGCGCGCCTGCTGGCAGACCGCGCGCAAGGGCGGTCCTTTGCTGGTGAGCCTCCAGGGCGAGGCCGGGATCGGCAAGAGCCGCCTGCTCGCGGAGTTCCTCGAAGGCCTCGCCCCGGAGGACGCGATCGCGACCGCCCGCTGCCAGCCGGACGGCAGCACGCACCCCTACGGCATGCTCTGCTCGCTCGTCGGCGGCTGGCTCTCGACCCACCCGGACCTTTTCGAGCAGCTGGGCGAGGCGGGCCGGGACCTCGAGTACCTGCTGGGCCTGCGGGAGGCGGGCTCCTCGCTCCAGCCCAAGCACCTCCAGTACCGGGCCTTCTCGACCCTCAACGGCTGGCTCCTGGCACAGGCGCACCGCCGAGCGCTCGTGCTGACCCTCGAGGACCTGCACTGGAGCGACGAGGCCTCCTTGCAGTGGCTGGACAGCCTCATCGCGGAGATCGCCTTCGGAGGCAAGCGCGCTCCGCTCATGCTCCTCGGGACCGAGCGCACCGGCGAGGTCCACCAGCGCTACGGCGGCATGGGCATCGGCGAGGTCGCGATCGCCCTGCGGCCGCTCGCAGCCGGCGAGGCCATGGAGCTGGTGGCCGCCCTTCGCCCCGAGGCCGATGCCGAGACCCGCTCGGGGCTCTGCCGGCGCGGCGGGGGCAATCCCCTCTACCTTCAAGCGTTCGCCCAGGCCAGCGAGCTCGCTCCCCTCGCGCCGCGCGAGGTGCCCGACAACCTGCGCTGGCACCTCGCCCGGCGCCTGGATCGCCTGAGCGCCATCGAGCGGCGGGTGCTGGAGACCGTTGCGATCGCCGGGCCCGTCGCCGAGCACGACCGGCTGGCCCAGGTCCTGCCGCCCCTCGATCTCAAGTACGGCCTCGGCGGGCTCAAGCAGGCGCAGATCCTGGAGGTCCCGGCCCGCTCGCCCTCGTCGATCGGCTTTTGCCACCACCTTCTTTACGAGACCGCCTACGACGCCATCCCCCCCGAGCGCCGGCAGGCCCAGCACGCCCAGCACGCCGAGCGCCTCGAGCGCGCCGGCGCACCGCTCGGCGAGGTCGCCTCGCACCTGCTGCGCAGCGACCGGCCGAGCCTTGCCCGCCCCCTGCTGCGCAGGGCAGCCGACCAGGCTCGCAAGCGCCACGCGCTGGCCGAGGCCCAGCAGCTGCTCGAGCAGGCCCTCATGCTCGCGACCGAGGAGGCCGACGCCCACCCCCTGCGCCTCTCGCTCGCCGAGGTGCTGAGCGCCCGCGGCGAGCTGAAGCGAGCCTGCGAGCACCTGTGCGCCCTCCAGGGACGGCTCGCGGGCGAGTCGCGCCTCCAGCACGCCCTGCTGGCGAGCACCGCCTACGAGCGCCAGGGCGAGTACGGCCTCGCCACGGCCTACCTGCACGAGGGACGAGCGGCCCTCTCCCCGGTCGATCGGCGGGGGCATGCCAGCCTCGTCCTGGCCGAGGCCCAGCTCGCCCTGCGCCAGGGCGCCTTCGAGCGCTGCCGGAAGCTCGCGCAGGAGGCCCTCGCACACCTGTCGGACTCGCCGAGCCACGATCGCGCCCTGGCCTACAGCCTGTGGGGCATCGCCACCTACCGGCTCGAGGGGCCGGCATGCGCCCTGCCCCTCTACCAGGAGGCGCTCGCCATGCGCGAGCGCCTGGGGGCCGAGGCCGCCGTCGCGGGCAGCCTGAGCAACCTGGGCGCCGCCTACTACGAGCTGGGCCGCTGGGACGAGGCCCTCGCCTCCTTCGAGGGGGCGCTCTCCACCTTCGAGCGGCTCGGCGAGCGCCTGCACGAGAGCTTCGTCCTCAACAACTCCGCCCACCTCCTGCTCAACCGGGGGGAGCTCGAGGAGGCCGAGCGCCGCTACCGCCGCGCGCTCGCCCTCAAGCGCCAGATGAACGAGCAGCCGGGCATCGCCGTCGCCCTCTCCAACCTGGGCAACACCCTCTCGCGCCGGGGCTCCCACGCCGAGGCTCGCGCCTGCCTCGAAGAGGCGATCGCGCGCCTGGAGCGGGTCGGCGAGGGGGAGACCCTGTGCGAGGTCTACCAGATCTACGGCATGGTCGCGCTGGAAGCGGGCGACGACCGGCGCGCCCGCAAGCTCCTCACCCGCGTCCGCGACCTGAGCCGGCATCACCGGCGCGAGGCGCCGCTCGCCATCGCGCTGAGGGGCTGCTCGACGCTCGCCCGGCGCGAAGAGCGGCACGACGACGCGCTCGCGCTCGCCGGCGAGTCGGTCGCGCTCAACGAGCGCCTCGGCAATCCCCTGGAGCTCGGACGCAGCCTGGTGACGTGGGGCGAGGCCCTCGCGGCCAAGGGCTCGCGCGCGCAGGCACAGGACGCCTTCGAGCGGGCGCGCGCCCTGCTCGCCCCGCTCGGCGCCCTGCCGGACCTGAAGGCGCTCGAGGCCCTGCCGGGTTGATCTGAAAGCCGCCCGAGTGATATGTTTATCACATAAGAATTGACATTCTTCTGGCGTTGCATCGTTCGTAAGCAATACGTGAAGCAGGAGCCCTCTCATTCGCCAGCGTCTACGCGTCCAACTCGAGCGCCTGTCGCCCCTCGCGCTGTGGGGCGGCGTCGCGCTGGGCGCCTGGCTGCTGGCGTGGGGCGAGCAGCACCACCCGGCGCTGGCGACGGCCGCGGCGGGCCTGCTCGGGCTCGGGCTCACCGGCCGGGGGGGCGGCGGCGCCGACGAGAGGCCGCCGGCCATGGCAAGCGACCTGGAGCAGGGCGATCTCGCAGAGCTGTTCGGGGCGCTCGCGAGCGAGTTCTCCGCGAGCGGCGCGCTCTACGCCTACTTCGACGAGGAGCAGGCCCTCAAGGCCGTCGTCTCGCTGCCGGGGCAGGACGATTTCGCGCCGGTGCTTCGCCTCTCGGGCGATCCCATCACCCGCGTGCTCCTCGACGGCAAGCCCCGGGCCTTCACCCTGTACGAGGACGCCACGGCCCTCGACCAGCCGACCTTGAACGGGCGCTCGACGCTCGCCTATCCCCTCTGCCTGCGCGGCGTCCCGGTCGGGCTCGCGCTCTTCGTCTCGCGCCGGACCGAGCTCGGCGAGGGCGACATCGCGCGAGTCGGCGCCTGGAGCCCGCACCTGGCCCGCGCCCTGGAGAGCGCCATCCTGGCCGAGCGTCTCACGGCGAGCCGCCGCGAGAACGAGGCCCTGCTCGCCATCTCCCGGCTCGCCCAGTCGCCCTCGAGCGGCGCGGGGCTCTTCGCTAACGCCGTCACCCACATCCGCCACCTCACGGGCGCCCAGCACGCCGCGATCGCCCTTCGCCCCAGGCCCCAAGCCGCCTGCCTCGCCCTCGAGGCGCTCGCCACCGACGGCGACCAGGCCGTGCGACAGGCCTTCGAGCAGGGGGCCTGGGACCCGCGCGAGTGGCCTCACCTTCTCGCCTCGCTCACCCTGGGCTCGCGCGCGATGCTGCTCGCGGTCCAGGACCTGGCGCTCACGCCGGCCGAGGCGAGCTGGCTCGACGCCGTCTCCCCGGTCTCCCACGTGCTGGGGGTGGCCTTCGGCGACGAGGGGGCCCCCGAGGGGATCCTGATGCTCTGCTGGCCCGACGACGAGCCGCTGCGCTTCTACGAGACCCGGCTTGCGCTTGCGCTCTCGGATCAGCTGGCCATGATCGCCGCCAACCGTCGATTGAGCGACGAGAGGCAGGCGCACATGGCCGCCGAGCAGGCCTCCTTGGCACGCGCCGACCACGCGACTCCAGGGGCAGGCTCCGGCCCCGCGCCGCTCGGACAGACCCTCAAGGCCCTGATCCAGGAGGTGCGCCCGACCTTCATGGCAGCCGGCCTCACCCTGCGCGCGGATCTCGCCACCGAGGCCCACGTCTTGCTCGACGCCTCGAGCCTCCGCGAGGTGGCAGGCGCCCTGCTCGACAACGCCAGGCGCTTCTCGCGCCCCGGCGCCCGGGTCCGGCTCTGGCTCGCGCAGGACGACGCCTGGGCCACCCTCTACGTGGCGGACGACGGCTGCGGCATCCCCGACGCGCACCAGCCCCGCATCGGCGAGGCGGGCTTCCAGGTCGACCCTTCCAAGGGCGGCTCGGGGACGGGCCTCGCTTCGGCCAAGCGCCTCGTCACGACCGCGGGGGGCACCCTCGGCTTCACCTCGCGCGAGGGCGCGGGCAGCACGTTCTACGTGAGCCTTCCGGTCGCGGACCCGAGAGGGGGCCCCGGTAACGCCTGATTGTCTGCCGTGCGGCGGTTGGCTTAGACTAGAGGCGAGGCGCCCAGCCCCAGAGGTGCGATGAGACACGTCCCCCGCTCACGAATCCAAGCGTTCCTCCTCGCCGGCGCGGTGGCCCTGTCGGGCTGCGCGATCGGGGTGCCCACCGACCCCACGCGCCTGCTGCCCGGGGCGCAGGACGGCGTCTCCCAGACCATCCCCCTGATCGAGGGGCGCGTGCTCGATGCTGCCGGGCGGCCGGTGCCGGATGCCGCCGTGCGCGCCTACGCCCCTGCCTACCGGCTCGACGCCCCAGCCTCCTCCGGCCCGGTTGCGGCGGTCAGCGCCCGCACCGACGCCGACGGGCGCTTCGTGCTGAGCGCGCCGCCCGTCGGCAGCGTGGCCGTCGAAGCCTCGGCCCCTTCCGGCCTCAAGGCCCTCAGGCTCGGCGTGAGGGTCGCCCAGGGCGAGCGCGTCCCCCTCGGGACCCTCACCCTCAAGCCCACCGGCCGGATCCACGGCATGGTCGACACCCTCGAGAGCGCCTCCATGCTCGGCACCGAGGTGTTCATCCCCGGCACCGACAAGGTCGCCCGCACCGACGAGCGCGGGGCCTTCACCCTCCAGGACGTGCCCGAGGGCACCTACGCCCTCGCCGCCATGCGTCCCCCTTACGCCCCGAGCGTGGTCGAGGGGATCGTCGTGCGGCCGGAGGAGACGACCGAGACCTCGCTCACCCTCAGGCTGGATGCCCCCAGGCTCGAGACCCTCAGCGCCGCGAGCGGCGGGCCCGGCACGCGCCTCACGCTGCGCGGCGCGAACTTCGGCGCCACCAAGCACACGGTCCTCCAGGTCTACTTCAACAACACCCTCGCGACCACCATCGAGCGCCTGAGCGACACCGAGATCGAGGTCGTGGTCCCCGATCGGGCCGCAAGCGGCGGAGTGGTGGTGGTCTCGGGCGGGGTGGCGAGCAACTCGCAACCCTTCAGCGTCATCAGCCGGATCGCCGTGATCCCGCGCCTGGTCGGCCTCTATCCCGGCGACGTGCAGCAGTTCACGGCCGTGGCCTACGACGAGCGCGGGCAGGCGATCGCCTCGCCGGCGCTCGAGTGGACCTCGAGCTACGCCGGAGCGGGGGTGCTCAGCTCCACGGGGCGCTTCGAGGCCTCCGGGGAAGGCGCCACCCGCCTCCAGGTCACCAGCGGCACGGTCACCGACGGCACCTACCTGACGACGAGCCGCTACGAGCTCACGACCTTCGCGGGCAACGGCACCCTGAGCAGCTTCGGCGACGGCCTGAGCGCGCTGTCGGGTAGCTTCAGCTCGCCCTTCGGCCTCGCGGCCTCGCCGGACGGCGCGACCCTCTACGTCAGCGAGGCCGACGGCGGCGAGCGAGTCCGCAGCATCCTGCCGAATGGCCTGCTTGGCACCTACGCGGGGGGCGGCTCGCTCACCGACGACGGCCAGCCTCTGCTCTCGGCCAAGTTCTCGGAGCCCCGGGACCTCGCGGTCGATGGCGCAGGGGGGCTTGCGATCGCGGACCCCATCGCCCACCGCATCCGCTACGTCTCGCCCGTGACCCAGCAGCGCTTCGGGATCGCCATGCAGGCCAACCGGATCTACACCCTCGCGGGGACCGGCACCATCGGCACGCCGCAGGAGGGCGCCATGGGTCACCAGAGCGCCATCACCGCGCCCGCGGGCCTCGCCTTCGACCAGAGCGGTGCGCTTTATTTCGGCAGCGGGACCCTCAACCGCGTCTATCGCCTGGACCAGACGGGCCTGGTGAGCTCCATCGCCGGCAACGGCGGCAGCACCCCGAGCAGCTGGACGGAACTCTCTGCGCAGACCTCGATCGGCGCGGTGCTTGCGCTTGCCCTCGATGCGGCGGGAAACCTCGCCATCGGTGGAAAAGGCCGCTGCTACTTCGCCTGCCGATCACCAGGCACCTACTTCGGGCTGGCGATGGCGAGCGGATCGCTCTATCCCTTGCTCGCAACCAACAGCCTCGCCGACGGCCCCGACCAGGCCGAACTCGCCAAGACTCGGGTCGCCGACGTCAGAGGCCTCGCCTTCGACCCGAAGGGCCGGCTGTGGATCGCAGACAGCAACCACGTGCTGCGCCGCCTCGATCCGAGCGGAGGCTGCGTCTCGGTCGCGGGGGCGCGCCTGGAGAGCAGCGGAGTCGGGACACCGCAAAGCGGCGTGAACGCTGGTGCAGTCGCCCTCAGCCGACCAAGCGCGATCCTTCCGCTATCAGGCGATCGCATCCTCTTCGTGGACGGCGGACACAACCGGATCGTCCGGCTCAGTCCCCGCTAAGCCAGCGCGTTCTATTCTAAGAAAAAGCATCCTGCCCCGGTGCCAGGCAAGATGCTTGAATTCGGCTGCGGAGAAAGCCCGATTCGACTCGAGCGCGCGAAACTATGAGACGACGATGGCCCCCTGGCAGCAATTCGCCTGCGCCGAAAGGACCCGGAGATCCGTCGTCGGAGTCTGGATGACGACCGCCTTGCCTTCGTCGCCTTCCGCAAAGACGGAAGGGCAACCATTGACGCCGTTGCCGTAGCAGACCCCCTGACCCGTGCACTTGCTCGAAATGACTTGAACGTTCATCGCTGAAACCTCCATCCCTGGCGCACTTGGGCTATCCGATCATGTTCTACCCCAATGGTCGCTTGCTTTATCGGGCTACGGAGCGACGCAAAGAAGGCAATGACCTCATTATCCCAAAGCATAGAAACACTATTACCAATCATGAAGAATGCCAGCATCTATGCCTTGCCAGCTTGCTCGCATTTGGTTAATGTCAAAAAGTACGAAGGAAAGCACCCGGGTTGCTGACAGCTACACCGCCCGCCGGACAGGCCTCTCGCCGACCAGAGCAGCGAAAGTCCCCCACCACAACGAGGCCACGCGTGAATCCACACCGCCTTTTTGCTACGATTTGTTTCGCCTCGCTGGTAGCCGGGTGCCTCCCCCTCTCGACCCTGTCTCCCGGCACCGCCCCCTCGGATGACTCGCGCCCCCGCGGCACCGCGGTCGTAAGCGTCAGATGGCCGGCCCCGCCGACCATCCAGGCCATGCCCGCGGCAACGATCCGGCTGAGCCTCACCCTCCTGGACGCCGCGGGCGGCGTCGTGGCAAATCGCGTGCTCCAGGCAGGCCAGGCGACGGCCTCGTTCGAGCTTCCGACCGGCAGCGGCTACCTGCTGACCGTCCAGGCGGACGCGGCCGCCTTCGCGCGAGTCGCCGTCGGCACCAGCGATCGCTTCTCCGTCGCGCGCAACCGCGTCACCGATCTTGGCGTCGAGCTGTCCCCGACGATCCAGCGGTTCGCAGGGCCCGTCGAGGGGGCGGAAGCCAGCGACGCGGCCCGCGCGGCCTCGCTCGCCTTACCCAACGCCATCGCCCTCGACGGCGAGACGGTGCTGGTGGTGGACGAAGAGAGCGACACGATCAGGCGCCTGGATGCATCGGGACGGAATCAGCCGCTCTTCGCAGCGAACGGCGAACCCGCGGATGCCGAGGCCCCGGCGCTCCAGACCAAGCTCACCGCTCCGTTCGGCGTCCATGCCGACGCCTCGGGCAACATCTGGTTCGCGCACAACACGAGCCAGCTCTGCTTCGTCCCCAAGCAGAGCGGCACCTTCTACGGTCGCGATCGCGAGGCCGGCCACGTCTATCCCATCCTCGCGGGCAACGGCACCGACCCGTCCCTGAGCCTGGGCGACAGCATGACCCTGGAGTCGAGCGGCAGCCTCCTCGTCACGAGCCGCTCCGAGGGGAAGATCTACCGACTCTCCTCCCCTGCCGCCTCGACCGCCAGCCTCGCGCTCGTCGTGGGCGGCGGGGCCTCCTTCCCCGCCACCGACAGCATCGGCACCAACGTGGTGCCCGACCCGCTCTCGCTCTCGCTCAACACGACCTTCCTCGGCATGGCGACCGACGCGAACGACAACATGGCGATCGCTGACTCCGGAAGACGCAAGATCTTCCTGGTATGCCGCAAGAGCGGCCCGCTGTTCGGCCAGCAGATGGAGGCGGGCCAGGTCTACCTCCTGCGCCAATGGGCGACCGGCGGCCCCAAGCCCAGGCAGGTGGCCTTCGATCGCGACGGGCACCTGTACTTCACCGTCAACAGCGATCACACCGTGCGCAGGATCGACCGGGCGACCAGGGCCGAGACCATCGTGGCCGGACAGGCGGGGGTGTTCACCTCTTCCGGGACCCTCGGCAACGACGCCCCCGCCCGCCAGGCGACGCTCAACACCCCCATGGGGCTCGTCATATCGCCCGGCAACCGCCTGCTCATCGCAGACAAGCTGAACCACCAGATCCGCCTGATTCACCTGTAGGAACACTCATGGCCACTCCTCGAAACCTTCTGCCCGGCGCCCTCCTCTGCACCCTGAGCCTGCTTGCGGGCTGCGACATGCTGGGCCCGAGAGCCCCGGGCGATACCCAGAGCGCCCCCCTCGCGCTCGAAGCGCTGGCGCTCAGCCCGCAGAGCTTGACCCTGAGCCTGCCGGGCGAGGGCGAGGGCCAGGACCTGTTCGCGGCGCGCCAGCGCCTCGCGGTGGTTCTCACCCCGCAGGACGCGACGGCGAGCCTCGCGTGGGCCTCAAGTCACCCGGAAATCGCCTCGGTGGACGGCACGGGCCTCGTGACGGCCGCGGGCACCGGCACCACCGAGGTGAGCGTCCGCATCGACGCGGAGCGCTTCGCCACCGCGTCGGTCACGGTGCTGGATCGCGGGCAGGCGAACGTCACCCTGCATTGACCAAACGACGATGAATTGCCTCCTCATTGGATGGTTGGTAAAGTAGAGAGAAGCAACCAAGCATCCGAGGTGAGATGACCCGACCGAGCCCCGCGCGCAAGCTTGCGATCCTCCTGGCCACGGCGCTGGGCGTCGCGGGCTGCCCGGCAAAGCAGCTCGAGACGTCGCTTCCGATCCGCGGGGCGCAGGACGGCGTCTCCCAGACCATCCCCCTGATCGCGGGGCGCCTCCTGGACCCCCAGGGCAAGCCGGTCGTCGGGGCTACGGTGCGGGCCTACTCGCCCCCCTACCGGATCGCGGGGACCGCAGCCCCGTCCAGGCCCCCCGCGCTCGCCAGGACCGACGCCGACGGCACCTTCGTGCTGAGCGATCCGCCCCTGGGCAGCGTCGCGGTCGAAGCCGAGGGCGCGGCGGGAATGAAAGCCCTCAAAACCGGCATCGCCGTCGCCGAGGGCGCGCAGATCGAGCTGGGGACCCTCACCCTGCGCCCCACCGGCACCGTCCGCGGCCGGGTGACGACCGCCGACGGGGGCTCCATGCTCGGCACCGACGTCTTCATCCCCGGCACCGACTACCTGGGCAGGACCGACGCCGAGGGGAGCTACGCCCTCACCGGGGTGCCCGAGGGCTCCTTGGCGATCGCGGCCATGCGGCCACGCTACCGCCCCCGCGTTGTCGAGGGGCTCCAGCTGGCCCCAGGCGCCGAGCTGATCGCTCCGGTGCTTGAGCTGAGCCTCGACGCGCCCGTCCTCTCGGCGCTCACCCCCGATCACGGAGGACCGGGCGCCATCGTGCGCCTCTCGGGCGAGAACTTCGGAGCGAGCGAACACCGCGTCCTGCAGGTGAGCTTCGACGACACCCTGGCCGTCACCGTCCGGCGCCTCGGCGACACCCTCATCGAGGCGGTGGTGCCCCCGGGGGCGACCAGCGGCGACGTGGTGGTCCGCACCGACGGGATCGCGAGCGAAGGACGGCCCTTCAGGGTCCTATCGAGCATCGTCGTGGAACCGCCCTACGCGGGGCTTTTCGCCGGCGCACGCCAGGCCTACCGCGCCGTGGCGCGGGACACCACGGGGACGGTCGTTCCCGGCGCGCGCCTCGACTGGGAGCTCGGCAGCCCGGCCCTCGCCAAGCTCGACGCCGACGGCTCGCTCACCAGCCTGAGTCCGGGCTGGAGCGAGGTGCGCGCGCGCAGCGGCACGGTGACGGGCCTCGCGGCGGTTGGCATCACGCCCTACCGGCAGGTGCTCGAGCGCAAGATCGACGCGCCACCGGGCGGCCTGTGGCTCGACCTCGCCCACGGCCCGGACGGCAGCACCTACCTCTGCGACTGGCAAGCCAGCCGTATCCTTCGCCTGGACGGGGGCTCCACCGCCCAGGTCGTCGCGGGCACCGGCACGGCCGGCAGCAGCCCGGATGGCACCCCGGCCCAAAGCGCCCTCCTGAACCATCCCTACGGGATCGCGCTGGACTCCGAGGGCACCCTGTACATCGCCGAGAACGAGGGACACCGCCTGCGGGCGATCCCCGCCAGGGACACCACCCTGTTCGGAATCCCCATGCAGACGGGGCGCGTCTACACCATCGCGGGCACCGGCACCAAGGGCTACAACGGCGACGGCCCGGACGCCCGTACCCGGCAGCTCAGCTCCCCGGGTGGCCTGCTGCTGGAGCGGGATGGATCCGTGCTCTTCACCGACACCAAAAACGCCCGGATCCGCCGGCTGACGCTCGATGGCGCGCTGGAGACCGTGCTGGGCGGCGGTGCTCGCCCCGTCACGAGCGCCGGCATCGAGGCCGCGAGCTACGGCGAGCCCATCAGATCCAGCCTCGCGCTCGACGCTTCGGGCAACATCGCCTTCGCCGACGGCTACCGCATGCTGGTGCTTTGCCGATCAGCCGGCCGCTTCCTGGGGCGCGACATGACCCCCGGAATGGCCTACCCGGTCGCGGGTTACGTGAAGGCCGGGTTCAACGGCGACGGGCGAGGGCTCTCGACCCTGCTCTCCGCCCCCACCGGGATGACCTTCACCCCCCAGGGCGAGCTCCTGTTCTGCGACAGCGGCGGCAGCCTCCTGCGGGTGCTGCGCGCGGATGGCGAGGTCCGCACCCTCGCGGGCCAGCGCTACCCGGACGGGCTCGGCACGCTGAATCGCACCGACCTGCTACCCTTGCCGGCACCCGCGAGCGGGCGCCTCTTCGGCGCGAGCGCGATCGGATTCCAGCCGGACGGCTCCTTGATCGTCCCCGCCTCCTCCCCCCTTGTCCTCTACCGACTGGAACCATCCCCATGACCCGACGGCTCCTCCTGTGCCTGCTTGCGCTCCCTTCGCTGACCGCGTGCCGCCAGGCCCCGCTCACCCCCTCGACCCCGCGCCCGGCGCCTCAGGCGACGGAGCTCGGCCAGCTCCGGGTCACGGTCCGCTGGCCCGAGGCGAGCGCATACGCCCCCCAGGCCATTCCGGAGGCGAGCGTCCGGGCCTACCTCTACGTCTCGACCGAGGGGGGGCAACCCCTGGGGACCGTGACCCTCGCGCGGAAAGAGGCCGGCTCGCTCGCGAGCGCCTCGATCGAACTGCCCCCCGGGGAAGGTTACACGCTCTCGGCGGTCCTCACGGAGCAAGGCGAACAGAACATCGCGCTCGGCGCCAGCGCTCCCTTCGCCATCCGGCGCGACCGCGCGACCTCGGTCTCGCTCCTCATGGAGCCCGTGATCGCGACCGTCGCGGGGACGGGCACCACCACCTACGACGCGACGGCCTCGACGGCCCTCGACACGACGTTAAGTGTCCCGTCGGGGCTGGGGATCGACGCGGCGGGCAACCTCTACGTGGCCGTCCTGAGCCACAACGTCATCCGCAAGGTCACCCCCGAGGGGCGGATCGGCACCGTCGTGGGCACCGGCACCGCGACCACCACCGACCTGGCCAACCTTGGCGACGGCGCCGCGGCGGGCGCGGCGACCCTCAACAGGCCCCAAGGCGTGGCGGTCTCGCCCACGGGGGATCTCGTCATCGCGGACACGAACAACAGGCGCCTGCGCCTCGTGCCGGCGAGCGACGGGCGGCGCTTCGGGCAGGAGGTCCTGGCCGGCCGCATCTACACCATCGCGACCACGAGCCTCACCCCCAACGCCGTGACCCTGGGCCCGGACGGCAGCGCCTACTTCTCGGAAGGATCCAATCCGAGCAATCCGCCTCGCGTCACCCATCTGGATCCCGACGGACGGCTGAGCGTGGCCGCAGGGATCCAGGCGAGCCTCACCAATGGTGACGACCGCCCGGGGACGAGCACGGCGCTCGACACACCCGACGGCATCGTCGTGGATGCGCGCGGCAACCTGATGGTCGCGGACCGGGGCGCGCACCGGGTGCGCATGGTCTGCCGCGAGGCCGGGACCTACTTCGGCATCGCGATGCAAGCAGGACGCCTCTACACCATCGCGGGCACGGGCACGCCGACCACCGGCGACGTCTCCCCTCTGGGCGACGGGGGACAGGGGCTCGACGCGAGCCTCAAGAGCCCGCGTGGCCTGACCCTCGACGCCGCAGGCAACCTCTACATCGTGGACTCCGCCAACTGCCGGGTGCGATGCCTGAAGACGAGCGGCATCATCACCACGATCGCAGGAAATGCGATCGCCGCCGCCGCGGATAAGCCCGCTCTCTGGACCAACCCGCGCCTCGGCGACGGCGGCTCGGCGCTCAAGGCCCTGCTCAACTTCCCCGCCGGCACGGCCATCGGGCCGGGCGGGGCGCTCTACATCAGCGACACGCTAAACCAGCGGATCCGCAGGCTCTGGCTCTGAGCCGAAAAAGAGGCCCCCTCGCCGGCGTCGGCGAGGGGGCTGGCTTCTTAGTAGACCTCGGTGAACTCGCCCATCCGGCGGTACTTCTGGTACCGGTTCTCAAGGAGCTGCCAGGTGGGGACCCGCATCAGGTCGGCCAGCTGCTCCGAGAGGGCCGCGGCCAGGTGCTTCGCGCTCAGGACGGGGTCCTTGTGGCAGCCTCCAAGCGGCTCCGGGATGACGCCGTCGATCACCTCGAACGCCATCAGGTCGCTCGAGGTGAGCTTGAGGATCTCGGCCGCCCGAGGAGCCATGCCGGCGTCCTTCCAGAGGATCGCAGCACAGCCCTCGGGCGAGATGACGCCGTAGTAGGCGTGCTCGAACATCAGGACGCGATCGCCCATGCCGATGCCGATGGCGCCGCCGCTCGACCCCTCCCCGATGACCACCGAGATGATGGGCGTCTCGAGGGTGGCCATCTGGGCGAGGCTCTCGGCGATGGCGATGGACTGGCCGCGCTCCTCGGCGGCGATGCCGGGGTAGGCGCCCTGGGTGTCGATCAGGGTGATGATCGGCATGCCGAACTTGGCCGCGTGCGCCATCAGGCGCTGGGCCTTGCGGTAGCCCTCGGGGTGGGCCATGCCGAAGTTGCGAAGGATGTTCTCCTTGGTGTCGCGCCCCTTCTGGTGGCCGATGAACATGACGCTCTGGCCCTCGAAGCGGCCGATGCCGCCCACGATGGCCCGGTCGTCGTAGCCCATGCGATCGCCGTGCATCTCGAAGAATTCCTCGGAGATGGACTGGATGTAGTCCAGGGCGGTGGGCCGCGCCGGATGACGGGCGATCTGGATGCGCTGGAGCGGGGTGAGGCCCTCGTAGATGGCCCGCCGGATGTTCTGGGCGCGCTCCTCGAGGCGGCGGACCTCCTCGCTCAGGTCCACCTCGCCGGAGCCGGCGAGCTTCTTGAACTCGGAGATCTTCTCTTCCAGCTCGAGCAGGGGCTGCTCGAACTCCAGGGAAATCGTGCGCTTCTTGGTCTGCGACATGCTGCCTCTAATTCCTCACCGCTTCGAGCTTGCGGACGTGATGCAGGGCGATGAGCTGGCCGATCGTGTCGCGCAGGCGAGGGCGCGGCACGATCTGGTCGATCTGCCCGTGCTTGAAGACCCACTCGGCCGTCTGGAAGTCGGCCGGAGCCTTCTGGCGGATGGTCGCCTCGATGACGCGGCGGCCCGCGAAGCCGATGATGGCGCCGGGCTCGGCCAGGATGAGGTCGGCCTGGTTGGCGAAGCTCGCGCTCACCCCGCCCGTGGTCGGGTTGGAGAGGACGCTGATGTACAGGAGGCCCTCCTTGGCGAAGCGCGCGAGCGCCGCGCTGGTCTTGGCCATCTGCATCAGCGAGAGGGTCCCCTCCTGCATGCGGGCGCCGCCCGAGGCGGCCACCAGCACCAAGGGCAGGCGGCGCTCGATGCTCTCCTCGACGGTTCGGGTGAGCTTCTCGCCCATCACCGAGCCCATGGAGCCGCCCATGAAGGCGAAGTCCATGCACGCGATGCTCAGGCCGTGGCCGTTGATCGTCCCCTGGCCGGTGATGACGCTGTCCCCGTCACCCGCCTTGGCGCGGCTCTCGATCAGGCGCTGGGCGTAGGGCTTGCTGTCCACGAAGGCGAGCGGATCCACCGAGCGCAGCTGGGTGTGGGTCTCGCGGAACGAGCCGGGATCGAGCAGCTGCAGGATGCGCTCGCGGCCGCCGACCCTGAAGTGGTGGCCGCACTTGGGGCAGACGTTGAGGTTGGCGCTAAGGTCCTTGGTGAACAGGGCCTCCGTGCAGGCATCGCACTTGGTCCAGAGGCCGTCGGCCACCTCGCGCTTCTCGCGATCGGTGTCGACCAGCTGGCCTTTGCGGCGCGCGGCGAACCAGTCCCTTAGTGACGACATGAAAACTCCTTCGCGTATTTCCCCTCGCCGAACGTCGGCCGCGACGGCCGCCGGAGCCCGGCTGGCGGGCAAGACGCCTCATTATACGCGGGCTCCAGGGGCTTGTACACTCGCACGGCAAGCAAGCTTAATTCAGGGGTCACGCAACCTTTACTCGCGCTTTACCGGATCCCCGCCCCCTGCGCCGACAAGACGGGTAATGCCGGTTGTTCTTGGAGGGCGCCCCATGGCCGTACGTCTCGATTCGATCCAGTCCTACCAGCGCCCCCGCGTGCTGGCCGGCGGCGGCGTGCAGAAGCCCGGGGTCATCCAGATGCCCTCGCCGAACTTCAACGACCGTCCCGGCGGCAGCAAGGACATCTCGGCCATCGTCCTGCATCACACCTCGGGCGGCACCCTCGAGAGCAACGCCAACTACTTCAAGAACCCCTCGGCCGAGGTCAGCTCCCACTACATCGTGGGCAAGGACGGCCGCATCGTGCAGTCGGTCGCCGACGGCAAGCGCGCCTGGCACGCCGGCACCAGCGACTTCAAGGGCCGCAACGACGTCAACGACTTCAGCCTCGGCATCGAGATCGTCAACTCGGGCTCCGGCAGCGACCCCTTCACCGATGCCCAGTACCGGGGCCTGATCGACCTGGTCGCCTGGATGTGCCAGACCTACAACATCTCGCTCGACCGCATCACCGGCCACAAGGACATCGCCCTGCCCCGCGGCCGCAAGAACGATCCGGCCGCCAACTTCGACTGGAGCCGCGTGCGCGCGGGCGTCGAGGCCAAGCTCAAGGGCCGCTCGGCACCCGCCGCGAGCCAGCCCAAGCCCGTCGCGAAGCCCGCCTCGGCTTCGGGCGATCAGGGCCTCTACGCCGTCAAGGACGGCGACACCCTCTACGGCATCGCCAAGAAGCAGCTCGGCAACGGCAACCGCTGGCCCGAGATCTACGACCTCAACAAGGACAAGATCAAGGACCCCAACGTCATCGGCATCGGCATGGCCCTTCGCATGCCCGGCGGCGCCAAGCCCACCACCACCGTCCAGGGCACCTACACCGTCAAGGACGGCGACACCCTCTACGGCATCGCCAAGAGGCTGCTCGGCGACGGCACCCGCTGGCCCGAGCTCTACGAGCTGAACAAGGACAAGATCAAGGACCCCAACGTGATCTACCCCGGCATGGTCCTGCGCCTGTCGGCCGAGAGCGCCAAGCCCGAGGCCCCCAAACAGGAGACCAAGCCCGCGCCCCAGAAGCCCGAGCCCCCCAAGGCCCCGGACCTGAGCGCCAACCCCATCGGCAAGCTCCCCACGGTGCCCGGCACCCAGCCCTCGAAGCCCGCACAGCCCCCGGTCTCGCAGCCAAAGCCTCCCGTCACCCAGCCCGTGGCGCCCGGCGAGGTCGGTCTTTCCGGCGGCCTGCGCATCGGCGGCGGCCTGGCGCAGAACTACCTGAACTCGCCCATCTCGAGCGGCGGCATCGCGACCGGCGTGATGAAGGGCGGCTTCCTCTACGGCCTCCCCGGCCTGCTCAAGCGCAACTTCGCGGTCGCCGCCGTCGTCTCGGGCGCCACCAACCTGATGGACTTCATCAAGGGTCGCGTCACCGGCAAGCAGGCGGCCGCCGGCTTCGCCGCGGACACCGCGGCCTACACCGGCATCGGCGCCGCCTCGAGCGCCATCGGCGCGGCCGTCGGCAGCGTGCTCGGCCCGGTGGGCACCCTCGGCGGCTTCCTGGTCGGCAGCGTCGTGGGCCTCGGCCTCGGCTGGGCCTACGAGAAGTTCGGCCGCAGCAAGCTCGTCGGGGCGATCGCCGGCCTCATCGGCAAGTAAAAGTCGCTCCAAGTAAAAGGACGCCTCCGCTCGGGGGCGTCCTTTTACTTGGACTACTCGATCACTTCCAGCGAGGCCGTGCTCACCAGGCGTCCTGAGCGGACCGAAAGGATGGCCGAGCCCGTGCCCGTCGCGGTGAAGACGGTGCTGGAGCCCGTCGCGGGGAAGAAGGTGCCCTCGGCCGGGAGGGTCGCCCCGCTCTGATCCGCCGTCAGCAGGGTCCACTCCACGTTGGGCGCGGGCTCCGGGCCAGCCGAGGAGCTCGCCGAGACGCTCAGGGCGATCGGCTGGCCGAGCGTCACCGCCCCGGGGAACGGCGCGATGGCCGAGAGGGCGCTGAGCGTCCAGAAGGCGCCGCTCGGCTCGCTCGGCACCCCGTCCACCCGGACCACGATGCTCCCGCTCGCCACCCCCTCGGGCACCGTGACGCGCAGGCGCTCCTCATCGACCCGGTACAGGCCCGGAGCCTCGAGGCCGTCGAAGGTAACCGAAACGGGCTTGTTGGCGGCCGCCCCGAAGCCGCTGCCCACGAGCTCGATCGTCGCCCCCGGGCCTGCGTTGAGGGGATACGCGCTCAGCGCCGGGACGAAGCGCGGCGCCAAGTGCACGGCAAGCGGCTGCCGCTGGTTGACCTTCACCGACGCGGTGGCCGCCCCCTCGGCCACCACGTCGAAGTCCTGGTAGGCCTTGACCTCGACCCGCAAATCATCACCGGCGGGCACCGCCAGCTGCGCCTGGCTGGTCTGGTTCCCCGCGGCCTTCTCGAGGTCGTGCGACACCAGCAGCGAGGCATTCGCATCCAGGACGCGCACCCGGATCAGATTGGCGCTGTAAGGGATGAGCTGGATCTGGCGCGGCCAGCGCACGGTGATGACCAGCTGGCCCATCGCGGCCGGCGCGTCGGCCGCGGGCCCGTCGCCCGTCGCCGGGCTCAGCGCGCGCAGGGCAGGCGAGGCGCAGGCGCAAAGGAGCAGGCACAGCGTCGAGGCGGCGATGGGACGGACAAGGCGCATGGCTACCGGGCCTCCTAATCGATGACGAGATCAAGCAGGCCATCGGCCTTGACCGTGACGGTGACGCTCGCGGTGCGATCGGGGTCTCGGCGCGCGGCGGCCGTGACGCGCACCGTCCCGACCTGCCGGGCGCTCACCAGCCCGCCCGCGACGGTGACTGCCGGGCCGCTCACGCTCCAGCTCACGTCGTGATCGGTGCTCCCGTCGCCGTAGCGGACGGTGGCGACCAGCTGAACGGACGAGGGCAGGACCCCCACCTGGTCGGGATCCGCCGGGGGCAGGTTCAGGGTCGCCTCGCCCGGCGTGAGCGTCACGGTGCTCACGGCGACGGTGGGGGCCGGGGTCGGGGCGCGCGTGGGGGTCGGGCTCGGCGCGGGCGAGCCGGTCTCGGTCCCGCCCCCCACCTGCACCGGGGTGGGCGTCGGCGCGGGCGTCACGAAGATCGGGGTGGGCGTCGGCGCCGGCGTGCGGATCGGGGCAACGGTCGGCTGCGGGTCCTCGCTCGGAGCGACGTTTCCGGCCCCCGGCGCGAGCCCCGTCGTCGTGACGGGGTCGTCGGCCGGGCAAGCCGCGAGGAGGGCCGCGATCGCCACGATCGCGAGGCCCCATCCGAACCGAACCCTGCTGCTCGTCACCACGTCGCCTCAGTAGGTCGCGCCGTAAACCCGGCCCGCGTTCGAGCCGGGCGGCAGGGCCCCGGTAAGCGCGCGGTAGAACACCTTGATGGTGCCGCCCGAGACGGCGCTCGTCGCACCCGCACCGCCGTCGCCGCCGGGAAAAATCGAGAACCCGCCGCTGTCGATGGCGGCAAAGGAGCCGTTTGCGCCGTTGGCGCCGCCGCGCGCGTCCATGGTGCCCTGCAGGGTCACCTGAGGGGCCTGCAGCACGATCGAACCGCCCGAGCCCCCCCCTCCGCCGCCGGAGCCTGGGGTGTTGTTGGCCCCGCCCCCGCCGCCCGCTGCCCCCACGACGATGAGCTTGGCCGTGTTCGCGACGCTCAGGGCGCTTCCCGCCTTGAGGACGATGGCCCCGCCGCCGGCTCCTCCGCCGGCACCGGCCGTGTACTCCCCGGCGCCGCCGAGCCTCGCGGCGTTCCCGCCCGCGCCGCCCGAGCCCAGGACCCAGCTCGCATCCGTCGAGACATCGGCCGAGGGCAGGTAGGATCCCGCCGGACCGCCCTTCCCGTCCTCGGCGATGGCCAGGGTCCCGGGCGCCCAGCCCAGCCCGCGCGTCGCAGCGCCGAAGACGCCGCCTCCCGTGCCACCGGCCCCGCCGCCGCCCCGGCCCGCGCTGCCGCCCGATCCGCCGCCGCCCGCGCCATAGCCCGCCGCGCCGGTGCCACCCCCGTTGTCGTCATAGCCGCCCAGGCCGCCACCGTAAGGGGCGGCCCCGCCGGCGCGCGTGGGGATGGCCAGGGGGCCCCAGCTCGGGTTGCCGTAGGCTTCGCCGCCCGCCGTCGTCGCATCGTTCCCTGCCGAGGCCGTCGCGACGGGGCCATCGGCGCCCCCGCCGCCCGCGCCGCCGAAGTAGCCGCCGCGACCGCCCGCGCCCGAGACGCAGCCTCCGCCGCCGGCCGCCCCGTAGCCGAGGCCGCCGCTGGTGAACCCGCCGTTGCCCGAAAGGCCCGCGACGCCGCCGCGACCGTACTCGGCCGTGATGGAGCCGCCGGGGCCGCCGCCGTAACCGCGCCCCGCCCCGTCGATGGTGCCGTTCACGGTGATGGTGTTGGCGTAGAGACCGAGCCAGCCGTCCTTGGGGGAGCGGACCCGCTGATCGTACATGGAGGCGCCTTCCCCGATGGCGTCCGCCCTTCCGAAGGGCTGCACGTAGGTCGTCGTCCCGTTCGCGATCGAAACCGTCTCGAAGTAGTGGTTGCCGAAGAACTGGGTCTTGTTGCTGCCTGCCGGGAAGTTGACCGAGTAGCCCGCGTCCGAGGCGTTGCGCACCCCGCTGGTCGTCGCCCCGTCCCAGGAAGCCCCCTCGGCCACCTGGACCCCGTCGCTGATGACGGTCGTCCCGTTCCCGGTCGCGAGCACCGGCGTCACGCTCACGTAGTAGGTCGCCCCCGCCCAGGCCCCCGCCAGGCTGAGGGCGTCCGTCCGGCAACTGGTGCCCAAGCCCACGGGCCGGTCGGCCATGACGTCGCCGGCGCCGGGGGTCGTGCCGACCCGCACCACGTAGCCCGACGCGTTGGGATTGGCGCTCCAGTTGGCGTAGAGGTAGCCCGCGCCCGAGGTCACCGGGCTGTACTGGTAGGCGACGTCCACTGCCGCCGAGGTGGTGCCGTCGTTGACCTTGAAGGGCGAAACCGTGAAGGCGGGCCCCTGGTAGACGAGGCTGCCCACCTGGACGGTGACGGCCCCGGCACCGAGCCCGCGCATGGACACGTCGAGGCGGGTCGGCGAGGCGCTCGTGACCACGCCGGGCACCCCGTTGAACTTGACCACGTTGTTGGCGGGCGTGGGATCGAAGCCCACGCCGAGCAGGGTCACGCTCGCGCCCTCCATCAGGGCGGCGAGGGACGATTGGTCGGTGACCTTGGGGCCGCCCGTGATCCGGAAGCGTCCGGTGGCGCTCTCGTAGGCCACGTCGCCCAGAGGGTCGCGGTCCTGGGCGATGAGCGCGTCGACCAGAGGAAGGACGGCGGCGTACTCGGCGACCGAGCAGTTGGTCACGGGCGAGAAGACGTCCGGGGCGCCCGTCACCACGCGGCCGATCAGGCTCGCGGGGCTCACCTGCAAGGCGGGCGCGAGGGCGGCCTTGAGGCCCGCGATGATCGAAAGAGCCGTGCTCGATCGCCCGAGCATGATGCTCGACCCCGTGATGCTCTGCCACGTCCCGTCCGCGTGGGAGAGCACGGTGCGAAGGGCCGCGGTGTTGCTGCCCGCCTGGTTCCCGTTGAGCCCCTTGACCGCTTCGAGGTAGTAGGGCTGCTCTCCCGGCACGAAGCCCGGGATGCTCAGCGAGAAGGCGCCGGTCGTCGGGTCGGTGACGGCCGAGGCGATGGTGCGGTTCTGGGTCGGATCGATCAAGGAGACGGTGGCGGCGAGGGTCACGTCAGCGAGTGCCGCCTGCGTGGTGCGCCCGAGGGCGGCAGGCTCCACCCGGCCGCTGAGCGTCACGGCCTCGCGCGCCGCGGGCATTGGCAGCTGCGCGCTCGGCGTCGTGGCCGGACGGATGCAGCCGGCCAGGAGCGCCAGGACGATCGCGAGCGACAGCGCCAGGCGCCGCAGGGCATCAGTAGGTGGCCGCATAGACCCTCCCTGCCGTCGTCAGCGTCGGCATCGCCCCGATGAAGCTACGGTAGAAGACCTTGACGGTCCCGCCGGTGAGCGCGCTCGCCCCGCCGTTGCCGCCGTCACCGCCGGGCCCGCCCGCGACGGGATTGCCGGTTCCGCCTCCCGTGCCGCCCAGGCAGCTCACGACGCCCGAGAGGTCGATCGTCCCGGCATCCATGAGGATCGTCCCCCCCGATCCTCCTCCTCCGCCGCCGCCCGAGGGCGAGTTGTTGGCGGCACCACCTCCGCCGGCCGCCCCGACCGCGATCAAGCGCCCCGAGACGGTCAAGGTCCTGGCCTTGAGGATGATGGCCCCGCCACCTGCCCCCCCGCCGCCGCCCGTCGTACGCTCGGTCGTCATCTGGACGCCCGGGTTGCCCCCGGCCCCGCCGGACCCCAGGACCCAGGAGCGATCCGTGGTGGTATCGGGCGAGGGCAAGTAGCGGCCGGCGGGCCCGCCCAGCCCGTCCTGCGCCTTCGCCAGCACCCCGGGCTCCCAGCCGAGCCCGCGCGTGGCGCCGAGCGAGTAGCCGCCGCCGGTGCCGCCGGCGCCGCCGCCGCCGGCGTAGGTCGTGTTGCAGCCGCCGACCCCTCCGCCACCGCCCGCCCCGTAACCGGAGCCGCCGCTCCCGGGCGAGTTGTCGACGCGGCCGCCGGATCCGCCGCCGTACGGCAGGGCCGCGACGGGAGGAAAGGTCGGCGAGCCGGTGATGCCGCCCTGGCCCGTCGCGTCGCTGCCGCTGCCGCCCACCACCGGCCCGACGGCCCCGTAGCCGCCGTTGGCCCCCGCGCCGGCGCCGCCGAAGTAGCCGCCGCGCCCGCCGTTGGAATCCCCGAGGCAGCCGCCTCCCTGGCCGCCACCGCCCGCCGCCCCGAAGCCCAGGCCGCCGAGGCCCGCGCCCTCGGTTCCCCCGTTGCCCGAGAGGCCTCCGATCCCGCCGTGGCCGAAGGTGGCCACGCTGTCCGAGGCCGTCAAGCCGGGTCCCCCGCCGTAGCCGCGCCCGGCCGCGTCGATGGCCCCGCTCACCGTGAGGGTGTTGGCGTAGAGACCGAGCCAGCCGTCCCTGGGGGTGCGGACCCGCACGTCGTTCATGGAGGCGGCCTCCGTGATGTTGTCCGCCTTGCCGAAGGGCTGCACGCTCACCGTGGCGTTCGAGGGGATCGAGACCGTCTCGAAGTAGTGGTTGCCATAGAACTGGGTCTTGTTGCTGCCCGCCGGGAAGTTGGCCGAGTAGCCCGCATCCGAGGCGTTGCGCACCCCGCTGGTCGTCGTCCCGTCCCAGGAGGCCGCCTCGGCCACCTGGACCCCGTCGCTGGTGACGGCGGTCCCGTTGCCGGTCGCAAGCACCGGCGTCACGCTCACGTAGTAGGTCGTCCCCGCCCAGGCCCCGTCCAGGCTCAAGCCGGTCGCCTGGTAATCCGTCACGGCGCCGACCGACACCTCGGCCTTCACGTCGGCGGCCCCCGGCGTCTTGCCGATCCGCAGGCGGTAATCCGTGGCGTTCGGGTTGGCGCTCCAGTTGGCGTAGAGATAGCCCGCCCCCGCCGTCACCGGGCTGTACTGGTACAGGTTGTCCACCCCGATCGAGCGGGTGCCGTCGTTGAGCGCGAAGGGCGAAACCGTGTAGGGCGGCCCCTGATAGATGGTGCTTCCGACCTGCACCGTGACGGTCCCGGCGCCGAGCCCGCGCATGGAGACCGTGAGGCGCGTCGGGGTCGCGGCGGTGACGACGGCACTCGCCCCGTTGAACTTGACGGTGTTGTTGGCCGGGGTGGGATCGAAGCCGCTGCCCTCGAGGATGACGCTCGCACCCTCCATCAGGCCGGTCAGGGGCGAGGTGGACGTGATCCCGAGCCCCGCGTTCAAGAGGAACCTGGCGTTCGCCGTGTCGTAGGCGATCGCCCCGAGGGGATCGAGGTCCCGCGCCAGGGCCGCGGCGACCACCTCGCGGGCGCCGTCGAACTCGGGCCCCGTGCAGTTGGGGATGGGCGAGAAGACGTCGGGCGAGCCGGGCGCCAGGCTCCCCAGAAGCGCGCTCAGGGCCGGGCGCTGGGGAGCGGGGAGAGCCTGCTTCAGGCTGACGATCGCGCACAGGGCGGTGGTCGAGAGGCCGAGGCGCACCGGCCCCGGCTGGGAGTTGGTCACCGAGCGCCACCCGTCGCCTTGCGCCGCGATCGCGGTGCGCAGGCGCGCCACGCGCTGCCCCACCCGGTTGGAGCCCAGGCGCTTGAAGGCCTCGAGGTAGTAGGTGGCGCTGCCCGGCTGGAAGCCGCCGTAGTAGAGGGCGAAGGCGCCGTCCGCATCGGTGGTCGCGGTCGCCACCGTGCGATTGGTCGCAGGGTCGATGAGCACGACCGTCGCGGCCTGGGCCACCTCCGCGGCCTGGGCCTGAACCTCGCGGCCGAAGGCATCGAGCTCCACGCGGCCCCGGATGACCGCGGCGGCGGCCTCGCTCGTCGCAGGCGCCGGGCTTCCCGCGTGCGGGAGGGGCGCCCCGAGGCAGCCCACCAGAAGAAAGAGACACAGCGCGAAAACCCACTGTCTGGAGCGTCGCATCCTCACCTCCCGGTCTCCACGCCGCCCGCCACGACGCCCGTGACCGTGAAGACGGGCCCATCGATCGACAGTCCCCCGATTTTCAGGCCGACCCGGCCGCTGGTGGCGCCTGCCGGGACGGTGGCGACGAGGGTCGTGGCGCTCACGGAGTTCACGAAGGCGCTCACGCCGTTGAAGGTCACCGAGTTGCTCGCGGGCGTCGGCAAAAAGCCCGAGCCTATTACGGTCACGAGCGTGCCCACGCTCCCGCTCGCCGGGCTCACGCTCGCGAGGGTCAGGGGCTGGTTCACCTGGACCCAGGCATCCGGCAAGACCAGTCCGACGCCGGCGACCGGATCCAGGTCGGCCGCAAGCGCCTGTTTGACCAGGATCAGCAGCGCGTCGAAATCCTGTCCCGACACAGCGGCGGCCGGCGCGTAGCTCGCGGACGCCCCCGGGGTCACGCGCCCGATGAGCGAGGAGAAGTCGAGGGGGGCGGGGTTTTCGTTGCGCAGGGCCGCCCCGATGGCGAGCGCCGTGGTCGCCTCGTCGACGACGATGCCCTGGTTGGGCACGGTGTTGGTGAGCGACATCCAGCCCTTGTTGTACTTGACGAGGGTGCGCACGCGCGCCGCCTGGTGACCCGGCATGTTGGAGGCCAGGCCCTTCACCGCCTCCAGGTAGTAGGTGGCGGCCGGATCGGGCTTGAACGAGCGGGGGAACGTCAGCTGGAAGGATCCGCTCGCGGTGGTCAGGCTCGTGACGACGGTGACGTTGAGCGCGGCCTGGATCAAGGAAACGGTCGCCGCGTCCGCCACCTGACCGATCTCGGCCTGCACGCGGCGCTCCGGGAAGGACACCCTTCCGGAAAGCGGCTCGCTCGTTTCAGGCGCGCGGACGGGACTCGCCTGGCAAGCCACGAGCAGGAGCGCGAGAAGGCCGGCGCCGAGCAGCGCGCGGCGCGGCTTCCCCTCGAGGCATCGATGCCGGAACCATCCGAAGGCGGCCATCAGGACCTCTTATCCCGGTGAACCCGATGAGATTATGGTATCTCGAACAAGGAGACCATGCCCGATGGGGGCGCGCTCAAAACCGCCAAAAAAATGAAGACTTCGTGAAAGAGGATCGTCTAACCCAGGCGCAGCTCGGTCTGGGGGTCGAAGACGTGGATCTTGGCGGGCTCCACGTTGAAGGCCACCGACGACCCGATGCGCGGCGTCTGCTCCTCGGGGACGCGGGCGATGATCGAACCTCGCGCGCCCGGCAGGTAGACGTAGCTCTCGAAGCCCATGGGCTCGGTGACCTCGACCTGGCCCTTGAGGCCGATCTCGCCCTCGGGGACGACCGTCATGTGCTCGGGGCGGACCCCCACCACCACCGCGCCGTCGCGGAAGCCCGCGCGCATGGGCAGGACGAACTTGAAGCCCTGGCCCTCGATCACGGCCTCGTCTCCCGAGAGGCGCATGGTGCCGTCCAGGAGGTTCATCTGCGGCGAGCCGATGAAGGTCGCCACGAACAGGTTGGCCGGCCGGTTGTAGACCTCGTGCGGGGTGTCGCACTGCTGGAGGTCGCCGCCCTTCATGACCGCGATGCGATCGCCGAGGGTCATGGCCTCGGTCTGGTCGTGGGTCACGTAGACGAAGGTGGTCTGGAGTCGGTGGTGGAGCTTCTTGATCTCGGCGCGCATTGAGACGCGCAGCTTGGCGTCCAGGTTGGAGAGGGGCTCGTCCATGAGGAACACCTTGGGCTCGCGGACGATGGCGCGGCCGATGGCCACGCGCTGGCGCTGGCCGCCAGAGAGGGCCTTGGGCTTGCGATCGAGGAGGTGCTCGATCTCGAGGGATTTGGCCGCGTCCATGACCCGGCGGCGGATCTCATCCTTGGAGACCTTGCGCAGCTTGAGGGCGAAGGCCATGTTGTCGAAGCAGCTCATGTGGGGGTAGAGCGCGTAGTTCTGGAAGACCATCGCGATGTCGCGGTTCTTGGGGTGCAGGTCGTTCACGACCCGGTCGCCGATCGACAGGAAGCCGCCCGAGATGTCCTCGAGGCCCGCAATCATCCGGAGCGCGGTGGACTTGCCGCAGCCGGAGGGGCCGACCAGCACGAGGAACTCCTTGTCCTCGACGCGCAGGTTCAGATCCTTGATGACCGGGTTGCCGTCACCGTACTGCTTCTTGACGTGGTCGAATACGACGTTCGCCATACCGCGCTGGTTCTCCTTACTCAACATGCGCCGAGACCCCTAGATTCTGGCACATCACGGCCATTAGAGCAAAACCCCCCGGCATACGCCGGGGGGTCCTGGTGAAGGAGCGGTACCGACCGCTGGGGAGGTGGCCCTACTGGGCCGGGGGAACGGTGGCGGGCTGGGTGGCCTGGCTGTTCATGCCCTTGGCCGAGGCCATCATGCTCTGGATGCCCTGCTGGACCTGACCCGAGAAGCTGGTGCGGACCTTGTCCTCGTAGAATTTGCCGAGCAGGAGGCCGACGCCGGCGCCTGCCGCGATGCCGAGGGCGGTGCCCAGGAAGGGGATGGGGATCAGGCTGCCGATCATCCCGCCGATGGTGGTCGAGGCGGCGCCGATGCCCGTGTAGGCGGCGGTGTCGGCGATGAAGTTCCCGGCGGCCTGCATCGGCTTGACCTTGCCGGTCATCATCTCGTAGAGGTTGCTGACGCCCGAGAGCAGGGCCGAGATGGCGAAGTTGGACTTGAGGGCGCCGACGAAGTTCTTGAGGCCGCCGCTCAGGGTCCCCCAGATGCGGCTACCGATGCCGCTCGAGAAGGTCATGCCGCTCGCGGCGTTGGCGACCATGCTGGCGCCGACGGCCTCGGTCCGGGCGCCTTCCGCCACGGTCTTGGCGATCTTGAGCGTGTCGAAGGTCTTGATCACGGGCGCTGCCATCCGCATGCCGGCCATGTTGTCGGTGTTGGCCGCAGGCAGGAAGGCCTTGGCCTTGGCGGCCATCGTGCTGGTCAGGTTCGCGTTGTTGCTCTGAATCGCCATCGTGGGCCTCCTTGGTCAGTGACCAACCGCAGGGTGTTTTTCCTTCACACCCCTCTTATCGGGGGGTGGGGGAGGCAATTCGGTAAAGAAGAGCCTAAGACATGCGTAAGTCGGGTCTAAGGTTTTAAATCCAGATCAAATCGGCGCTCGCGCCGTTGCTTGACACTCCGTTTCTCGTTCAGCTATCATCAGCCTCACGCCGCGTTGGGGAGTAGCCAAGTGGTAAGGCATCGCTCTTTGGAAGCGACTACCGTAGGTTCGATTCCTACCTCCCCAGCCTAAAGCCCCCTGATCCGGAACTCGGATCAGGGGGCACTTCTCATGGTTCGATGCCATCGGAGATGGCGGGCAGGAATAGACAAGCGTTGATTGACGGGTAATTCTTACGTGCGCAGCGCTCTTCTCAAGCGGGCAGAATCGCCACCTCGTAATGCCGGAAGCGCTCGTCTCGACTGACGAGCACCATCTCCTCCGCCTGCGCCTGCGCTATCAGCATCCGATCGAACGGATCGTCATGATGTCGTGGTAACGAGCCGGCCCGCAGAGCGTGAGCCCAGGCGATCGGAAGCGGCTCGAACCCCCCTTCCTCCAGCGCCCCTATCAGCTCACCGGGGATATCCAGCTTCCCGATCGCTTGCTTGATGGCGATCTCCCAGACGCTGGCGGCGCTCAGGAATACCTGATTCTCGCCCTTGGAGATCGCCTCGCGGGCCGCCCTCGAAAGGGTGGGATCATCCGCCAACCACCACAGCAGGGTGTGGGTGTCCAAGAGCAGCTTCAAGGCAGCTCACCCCGGAACGCCGCCGCCATTTCCCCCGGAAGCTCATCGAAGTCGGGCGCGATCTTGACCTTGTCGCGCCAGAGCCCCGGCACCCGCGAGGGCTGCTCGGCTCGGAAGGGGACAAGACGGGCAACCGGTTTTCCGGCACGCGCAATCAGGACATCCTCGCCCGCCTCTGCTCGTTCCAACAAGCGAGAGAGGTGGGTCTTCGCCTGATGAACATTCACAACGGCCATCTCAAGCCTCCTTTTCAGGCAAGGAGAAAAACGACTTAGCTAAGTCTAGTCCACAGGCGCCGCAAAATCAAGCGCAGGAGATTCACGGCCAGCAGCCAAAGTTCGAACACGGTCCAACCAAGCCAGCATCGGGCCCCCTGAGCCGGAACTCGGCTCAGGGGGCCCGATGCTTTCAACGAGGGGGGACGGCTACTTCAGCAAGCCCATCAGGACTTCCCGCGCCCTGAGGTTCTGGGCCAGGGGCCACTCCCACTGGTTCCCGTTCTTGTAGTGGAGGACGATCTTCTTCGCGGTCAGGACTCCGCCCTTGGCTTCGACGTTGACGATGTTGGCGACCGGGACGGTGGCCACGACCTTCCACTTCCCGAAAAAGCCCTTTTCCCAGATCTCGAAGCGGTTCTGGTAGATCTTGAAGACGTAGGTGCCCGAGGCGTGGACTTCCTCGAACAGGGGGGTCATGTCCGCCGCATCCTTGGCTTCAACTTGCGTCTGCTTTTCCGTGACCGTGGGAGCAACCATCGGCGCCGTGCCGCACCCGCTCAGGGTGAGCGCCACCAAGCCAGCCAGGCCCAGACGATGGAAGTTATTCATATCAAGACGCTGCTCCGTTTCATCATGAATCTTTACTACAAAATTAACCATAATTTATTATAGGCAAGCAAAATCAACGACTTTCTTAAGCAATAACAATGATTATATTAAGTAAAGGTTAACACTCCCTACCCTTCCTCCTCGATGTTCGCCCGCTGCGCGATCAGGTCCCGCATCTCCGAGGCGTGCAGCTCGGTCTCGCACAGGATGTCCTCCAGGACCCTGCGGGTGGTGGGGTCGTCGAAGGCGATCTCGCGGATCAAGGCGGTGTAGGCCTTGATCTGCTCTCGCTCTACCGCGAGATCCTCCCGGATCATCCCGGCCAGGGTGGGAGCCTCCTCCGCGTGGATGTGCTGATACTCGGCCTGGGTCGCGATCTCCTCCGGCCGGAAGACGGGGACGCCACCCAGCTGCTGGATCCTGGCGGCGAGCAAGTCGGCATGGCGCTCCTCGGCGGCCGCGTGCTCGAGGAACTCATCCTTGACCCCGGGCAGCAGCATGCTCACCGCCATGTAGGCGTGATGCTTGTACTGCAGATGCGCCACGATCTCGGTGCTGCGCAGGTGGTTCAGCTTCTTGACCAGCTCGGCGGTGCTTCCCCGGTATTCCTCGGTGATGGGCCCCATCATCAGGATGCGGAGCTGCTCCTGTTGCTGCTTTTTCGTCCCTGCCATCTGTCGCCCCCTTTCACGCGCCCGGTCCGTCCTCTCCGGACGCAGCCATGGTGTACGGCCGGAACGCATGAATGACAAGGAGCGGCGGGAGGCTACGATGAGGAGGGTCACCCGGCATTCAGGTGAAGTACGATGTTCATCGGGCGTCCCCTTCTTCGCCGTCGAGCGAGACCTCGCAAGGAGCAAGCCATGCAAGCCATCCCCCTGGAAGACGACTTCAACGACATCCTCGGCAAGGCGATCCGCGGCCGCAAGCTCGACCTTGACGCCCTCGCCTCGCGCGCGAGCCTGACGCCGGACGCGCTCCGGCAGCTCCTGGACGGCTCGTTCGACGAGGGGGCCGTGAGGCGATTGGCCCCCCTGCTCGATCTTGGGACCGAGACCCTGGTTGCGATCGCAAAGGAATCCTATCACCCGGGCGCCGGCGCCCCGGATGGCCTGCTCGGCTTCAACACGCCCTACGCCGACTTCTTCGTCAACGCCTACCTCGTCTGGGATCCCGCGACGCGCAAGGCAGTGGTCTTCGACACGGGCAGCGACCTCTCGCCTATCCTGAAGGAGGCCGAGGCGCGCCGGCTCGAGATTTCGCTGATCCTGGTGACCCACACCCACCACGACCACATCATGTGCCTCGACGCGCTGAAGCTGGCCACCGGGGCCCCGGCCTTCGCCTCCGAGCGGGAGCCCGCCAAGGGCGCCGAGACCCTGAAGGAAGGCCGGCGCTTCCAGGTCGGAGGCCTCAGCGTCGAGGCCCGATCGACCACGGGCCACTCCCGGGGCGGCACCTCGTACGTGGTCACGGGCCTCGAGAAGCCGCTGGTGGTCGTGGGCGACGCCCTCTTCGCGGGCTCCATGGGGGGCGGGGTGGTGTCCTACGAGGACGCGCTCGCGAGCAACCGGCGCGAGGTCTTCACCCTGCCGGACGAGACGATCGTCTGCCCCGGCCACGGCCCGCTGACCACCATCGGCCTCGAGAAGCGGCACAACCCCTTCTATCCGGAGTTCCAGGCTTGAGAAGGAGGTCTCCTCATGAAGCGTCCCATCGGCTTCGTCGGCGTCGGCCGCATGGGGGCCAACATGGCCCGGCGGCTCAAGGATTGCGGCTACGCGATCGCGGCGCTCCACGACGTCAACCGCGAGGCTGCCCGCTCCCTGGCCACCGAGCTCGACGCCAGGGCCTGCGAGACGCTCGCGGAGGTCACGGCGAGCGCGGAGATCGTCTTCACGGTGATCTCCGATGACGCGGGGATGCGCGAGATCTTCCTGCGGCCCGGCGACAACCTGCTCGCGGGCGCCAAGGGCAAGCTGTTCATCAACTGCGCGACCCTCACCCCCGGCCTACACCGGGCGATCGAGCAGCATGCGCATGCCGCCGGAGCCGAGACCCTCGAAGCCTGCATGGCCTCGAGCATCCCGCAGGCCCGCGGCAGCTCCGCGAGCACAGCTGCTACTTCTCGGCGGCCCACGCCGCCAAGGACTCCTGCATCGCGGCCACCCTCGGCCGGGAGGCGGGGCTCGTTCTGCCCCTGGCCGAGGCGACCCTGAAGCAGTACCAGCGCATGGTCGATCTGGGGCTCGGCGAGCTGGACAAGTCCGGCATCGCAGAGCTGACGTTCAAGGAGCGCCTGGCCACGCCACGCTGAGCCGCATCTCCGGGCTGCCGCTTCGCTCAGGGGGGCTGCTCGGGTATGGTGGCGACGCATCCCCTGCGGTGAGGGCGCGTGCATGGCGGGCTTCGGCTTCAGCGACCTGATCAAGCTCTTTCTGAGCATCGCCGTGCCGGTGATGATGATCGGCATCGGGACGCACCCGGGGCGCGACGAGCTCGTCGCGCTGTGGCGCAGGCCGGGCTTGCTCGCTCGATCGCTCCTGGCGAGCCTCGTCCTCTGCCCGCTCACGGCCTACCTGCTGACGAGCTGGCTCAAGGCCCCCTTGCCTGTTGCGATCGGGCTGCTGCTCACCGTCGCGTCTCCCAGCGCGCCGCTCGGCTTCGTCCAGACCCTCAAGGCGCAAGGCGACACGGCCTACGCTGCGGACATGATCGCGCTTCTCGCCCTGCTCGCCTTCGTGAGCATGCCGCTCACCGTCTGGGCCGCCATCGGGGACCCGCGCCTGAGGCCCGAGAGCGTCCTGGGAGCCGTGGGCCTCAAGATGATCCTGCCCCTGGGGGCCGGCATGGCCCTGCGCGCGCTCTTCCCAAAGCTCAGCCAGCCGATCCGGCAGTGGGTGCCCCGCTTGATCCCTCCCTTGCTCGCGCTCGCCGTCCTGCCGGTCCTCTTCCGGTACCGGGCGCACCTCGCCATCGGGTGGCCCACGGCGCTCACCATGCTCGCCGTGGCAGGCGCGATGCTCGCGATCGGCTACGGCCTCGGCGGCCCCCCGCCCCAGCTGCGCCTCTCGCTGGCCCTGCTCTGCGGCTTTCGCAACGCGGCAATCCCGATGATGCTGGTCGCCCCCTACCTTCCCCAGGCCCTCCTGCCCATCGCCGTCTTCTCGGTCCTCTCGGCGATCCTCTCCTTCGGCTTCGCGATCCTGTGGCGCAAAGGCCATCCCCCGTCCCGCTGAGGGGACGCGAGGGAAGGTCGCGAATCAACGATCACGCAACCCTTGACCTTCCCCCCACCGGGAAGGTTTAGGCTGAGCGGACTTCCAGGACTTGAACGAAAGGAACTCCCAGATGGAACCCTCAGCCCTTACCTCTGCCTCGCTCACCCTTGCCATCGAGGGAATGGGCTGCCGGAGCTGCGTGACCAAGATCGAGCAAGCTCTTGCCAAGTTGCCCGGCCTCGAGGCCGCCACCGTCGACCACGCGAACAAGCAAGCGCATGTCCGCTTCGATCCCGGCGCCGTCTCCCCCGCCGAGATCGCGCAAGCGATCTTGGCCCTCGACTATGGCGTGACGATCCTCGCCAAAGGAGCTCAGACATGATTCGGATTTTCACCCCGCTTCTCGCTCTGACCCTCGTCGCCGCGACGGGAGCGTGACCCGATGGCCGTACACGCTCCGGTGACCCCGGCCAGGCGCATTCCTGCCAGGACCTCGCGGAGAAAGTCCCGCCGCCTTTAGACAAATCGGCCCCATCCTCCGCGCACCCTCCCCGTTACCATGGCCTTGGAAGGGGGGGTGGAAAATGAAAAACAGCTCGGCCCTCGCGGCCACGGGATTGGTGAGCGTTCTCATGCTGGGCTCGGCCCCTGCAGCCTTCGCCCAGCATGAGGGGCACGCGGTGACACGTCCCGGGGGCGCGATCGCCCCTGGAGACCTGGCGCGAGATCCCGCCGACGAACTGATGCGCCGGACGAGCCTCATGGGATCGGGCACCAGCCTCCAGCCCGCCTCCTCGCCCATGTGGATGTGGCAGCAAATGACGGGGCCCTGGCTCCTCAGGACGCACGGGAACGCCGTTCTCGCCTGGAACCAGGGGACGAGGCCGCGCGGCACCGGCGAGCCGTCGCTCGCCAACTGGGCGATGATGATGGGCTCCCGGATCCTGGGCCCGGGGATCCTCGATTTGACGGCGATGGGAAGCCTCGAGCCCGCCACCATGCCTCCCGGCGGCACGCCGCAGCTCTTCCAGACGGGCGAGACCTACGGGGGACGGCCCCTCATCGATCGCCAGCACCCGCACGATCTCTTCATGGAGCTTTCAGCGCGCTACACCCTGCCCTTGAACGGGCGAGCCGCCGCCTTTTTCTACGGCGCCCCCGTGGGCGAGCCCGCGCTCGGCCCCGTCGCCTTCATGCACCGCCCCTCGGCGGCGGACAACGGGCTCGCCCCGCTTGGCCACCACCTCCAGGACTCGACCCACATCACGATGGGCGTCCTGAGCGCGGGCCTGCAATGGGAGCACTGGCAAGTGGAGGGGTCGCTCTTCCGCGGCAGGGAGCCCGACGAGAACCGCTGGAACCTCGATCTGGGCCCCCTCGACTCCTGCTCCGGTCGCCTCAGCTATGCGCCGGGCCCGAACTGGGCCCTCCAGATCTCGAGCGGCCGTCTGAGCAACCCGGAGGCGCTCGAAGCGGGGGATCTCCGCCGTACCACGGCCTCGATCCAGCACAACCTGCCCCTTTCGCGGGGCAACTGGGCCACCGCCATGATCTGGGGGCAGAACACCAAGTTCGGCCTTTCCCCGGCCCCGATCACGAATGGGCTGCTGCTCGAATCCACCCTGGACCTCGATCGCAACCACCTCTACGGCCGCTTCGAGGCGGTGGACAAGACGGGCCTCCTCGCGAACCTCCCGGGCGGCGAGGCCGACGAGCGGATCGTGCGCCCGATCCAGGCCCTCACCCTCGGCATCATCCACGACCTGAAGCTTCAGCCCTTGGTCGTCGGGATCGGGGCGGATGCGACCCTCTACGCCCAGCCCGGAGATCTCGTGGCCCTGTACGGCAGCAACCCCATGGCCTTGCGGATCTTCCTGAGAATGCGCCCGCCTCTCATGGCGCACCGCTCTTCCCCCTGATCGTCGCACCCCACCGCTCGAAAAATATTACCCGGGTAATATTGACTCCCTCAATATTACCCGGGTAATATCATGCCAACCATCGGAAAGGATCACGGATATGGACATGCAAGCGCACACGTACACGGCCTTCGGGGACACGCGCCTCGTCGCCACGGGCCCCATCGAGGAGGTGGCCCTCAGGACCAAGGAATGGCTCGAGCAGGGCGGGGTACCGGTGCTCATCTTCGAGGACAAGACCGGCCAGCAGCTCGATCTCGACCTCCGGGGCACCCACGACGAGGCCCTGGCGCGCCTTCGGTCGCACCCCTGGCTCCAGCAAGAGCAAGAAGAGAAGCGCACCGGTCCCGGGCGCCCCAAGCTCGGCGTCGTGTCGCGCGAGGTCTCGCTCTTGCCCCGGCACTGGGACTGGCTGAACGAGCAGCCGGGCGGCGCCTCGGTGACGCTTCGCAAGCTGGTCGAGGAGAAGATGAAGCAGAGCCAGGGCAAGGATCGCGCCCGCAAGTCCCGCGATGCCGCCTCCAAGTTCATGTGGGTGGTGGGCGGCAATCTCCCCGATTTCGAGGAGGCCTCGCGCGCCTTCTCCCGCAAGGAATACGAGCGCTTCGACCGGCTGATCGAGGCCTGGGCGCCCGACGTCCGGGCGCACATGCGAAAGCTCGTGGCAACGGCCATTCAAGACGAGCAGGAGGCGGCAAATGAGTCTTAAGGAAGAACTCAAGGCCGATTACCGGCAGAACTGGCACCGGCTCAGGAAGATGGGCGTTTACCAGATCAAGAACCAGGTCAACGGCAAGGTCTTCATCGAGGCGAGCCTCAACCTCGACGGCGCGATCGCACGCGATCGCCTGTGGCTGCCCCGGGGCGGTCACCTCAACCACAAGCTCCAGCAGGACTGGAAAACGTTCGGGCCAGACGCCTTCACCTTCGAGATCCTCGAGACCCTGACGCCGACGGACGATCCGCGCGATTACGCGGGAGAGGTCGCGCTCTTGCTCGAGGTCTGGAAGGAGCAGCTCGAACCCTACGGCGACAAGGGTTACCTCTCGCCGCCGCGCCGCTGACCCCTCGATCCCACAGGAGACTCCCCATGCCAAAACCCGCCAAGAGCCCCGGCATGCTCTTCATCTTCATCACGGTGCTGCTGGACATCGTCGGGATGGGGATCCTCATCCCCATCACGCCCCAGCTCGTCGCCCAGTTCGTGGGCGGCGATCTCTCGGACGCCTCGCGCTTCTACGGGCCCTCGATCGCCCTCTACACCGCGATGCAGTTCATGTGCGCCCCCATGCTCGGCGCGCTGTCCGATCGCTTCGGGCGCAAGCCCATCTTGCTGCTGTCGCTCCTGGGCACGGCGCTCGCCTACCTGATGACGGCCTTCGCCCCCAACCTGTGGTGCCTGTACGCCGCCCGCATGCTGGGTGGCATGGCCGGCGCCAGCATGACGGTCGCCACCGCCTACATCGCGGACGTCAGCAGCCCCGAGAACCGGGCCCAGAACTTCGGGATGCTGGGGGCGGCCTTCGGGATCGGCTTCATCATCGGGCCGGCGCTCGGCGGGATGCTCGGGCACTTCAGCCTGCGGCTCCCCTTCCTCGTCTCGGCCGCGGTGTCGCTCATCAACTTCACCTACGGGCTCTTCGGCCTCCCCGAGTCCCACCGCCTCGAGAACCGCCGGGCCTTCACCTGGGCCAAGGCGAACCCGCTCTCCTTCGTCCCCATGCTCCGGAAGTACCCCCAGATCATGGGGGTGGTGGCGACCTTCATCCTGGTGGGGCTGGCGCAACAGTGCCAGCAGAGCAACTGGGTGCTGTACACCACCCTGCGCTTCAACTGGTCGCCGATCGAGACCGGGGCGTCGCTCGCGGTTGCGGGAATCTGCCTGGCCCTGGTCCAGGGCGGGCTGATCCGGGTGATCCTGCCCCGGCTCGGAGAAAAGCGGGCGATCCTGTACGGTCTTGCGCTCCTCGCGGTGTCGATGATGCTCTTCGGCTTCGCGACCCGGGGCTGGATGATGTACGCGGTCACGATAGTCTCCAGCGTGGCTGCGATCGCGGGCCCCGCGGCCCAGGCCATCATCTCGCGCCAGGTCGGCCCCGAGGAGCAGGGCGCCATCCAGGGCTCGCTGACCAGCCTCATGAGCCTGACGGGCGTCGTCGGCCCCATCGTTGCCAACCAGCTGTTCGCCACCTTCACCGCCGCCGCGGCCCCCATCCGGGTGCCGGGAGTCGCCTTCTTCCTCGCGGCGCTGCTCGTCGGGCTGAGCCTCGTGAACATGATCCGGTACTTCTCGAAGCAGCCGCAGGCGGCCGTGGCGCCGCAGCCCGCCCAGGTCTAAGCTCTGCCTGAAACCTCCCCGCCCCCCGGTGGGGCGGGGTCGGGGGTGGGGGGTTCTAACCGCTCCGAGTCTCCAGGCGAGGGCATGAGGAACTTGATTTTATCCCCCCACCCCTCACATCCAACAAAACCGGGCATGTGTTGTGGTGGCCGCTGTAAGCGGCTTGATGGAACAGTTTCGTTAGACGTTCCCCCTAGCCCCGCCCCACCGGGGGGCGGGGAATCAAGCGGATGCCAATCTCAATTCGAGTCTGCTTGGCGGGCTACAGCAGGAAGAGCCCGCCGACCACGACCAGCGCGGCGCCCACGATCTGCTTGGCGCTGAGGGTCTCCTTG
Organism: Pantanalinema sp.; assembly: GCA_036704125.1. Classification (NCBI taxonomy): domain Bacteria; kingdom Bacillati; phylum Cyanobacteriota; class Cyanophyceae; order Leptolyngbyales; family Leptolyngbyaceae; genus Pantanalinema; species Pantanalinema sp. Next base: position 54,900 of record DATNQI010000076.1, read on the forward strand.
AGGCCGAACACCCCGAACAGCATCGTCACGACCGGCGCCGCGCTGAACAGGAAGGGAAAGACCCGCGAGACGTCGGCGCGCTGCAAGAGCAGGTAGTAGCAGTACTGCGCGAGCAGCATCGAGGTGATCCCGCTCGCCAAAAACAGGCCTATGGCGAGCGGCGACATCTCCCGGACCATGCGGGCGCCCTTGCCGATGGTGAGCGCGAGCGGCAAGGCGATCGCCGAGACCCCAAGCGTTCGGATGGCGATCCCGACCAGGGGCGAGGCCGAGAAGTGCGAAAGGGCCAGCTTGTCGAAGATGGGAATGAGCCCCCAGAGGAAGATGGTGACGAGGGTCAACAGGATCGTCTGAAGGCTCATGAATATTGGCTCCTGGGTTAGGCTACTTCTTCGAAGCGGGCTTCATCTCGGTCTTCTCGAGATTCATCTTGCACTTCGGGCAACGGCCGGGCTTGTCCGAGACCACGTCGGGGTCCATGGGACAAGTATAGACCACCACCTTGCCCGCAACCTGCTTGCCGTGCTGATGGGAGTGCGCCGCCGGCTTGCCCTGAGGTGCCGGGGCCGCCCAGCCGGGAGCGCTCGTGAGCAGGATCGCCCCGGCGAGCACGCTCAGGGTCAACAGGTTACGCTTGAAGGTCATGGATGGGGTTCCTTTCGTCAAAAGGGCGCGAAGGTCAGTGCTCCAGGCCGGACGGGACGAGCGTCCCGCGCTTGAGCTGCCGGGTCTTCCAGAGGGTGAAGAGGACGGGGATCACGATCAGGACGAGCACCGTGGAGGTGAAGAGCCCGCCGATCATGGGAGCCGTGATCGGCCTCATCAGGTCAGATCCGGTTCCCTGACTCCACATGATAGGCATCAGGCCGATGAAGTCCACTGCCACCGTCATCAGCTTCGGTCTCAGACGGAAAACAGCCCCCTCCATCGTCGCCGTTTCGATGTCGGCCGGGGTGATGGCGCCCCCCAAAAGCATCCGGTCAAGGGCCTCGTTCAGGTACACGAGCATGACCACGCCCGTCTCGACGGCGACCCCCGCCAGCGCGATGTAGCCGACCCAGACGGCGACGCTGAAGTTGTAGCCGAGCACCTTCTGGAGCACGAGCCCCCCGATCAGGGCGAAGGGGATGGAGAGCACGACCATCGCCGACGAGGCCAGCGACCGGAAGGTCAGGTACAGGAAGAACAGGATGACCGCGAGCACGATCGGCACCAGGACGCGCAGCCGCGCGGCCGCCCGGCTCTGGTTCTCGTACTGGCCGCTCCAGGAGAGATAGGTCCCCTTCGGCAGCTCGAGGTCGCTAGAAAGGCGCGCCTTCGCCTCATCGACGAAGCTGCCCATGTCCCGGCCTCGGACGTTCAGGAACACGATCGAGCGCAGAAGACCGTTCTCGCTGTTGATCATCGGAGCACCCGTCGTCAAGCGCACGTCGGCGAGCTGGGAGAGGGGGATCTGGGCGCCCGTGGGCGTGGGCACCAGGATGCTTCCGAGGGACTCGGGGTCCCCCCTCAGCTCCCGGGCGTAGCGGACCCGCACGGGGAAGCGCTCGCGGCCCTCGACGGAGGTGGTGAGGTTCATCCCGCCGATGGCCGTCTCGATGACGTCCTGGACGTTCTCCACCATCAGGCCGTAGCGGGCGATCGCCTCCCGGTTCGGGGTGATGTCCACGAACCGGCCGCCGATGACCCGCTCGGCGAAGACGTCCTGGGCCCCCGGGATCCCCTTCAGGATGCCCTCGGCCTTGACCGCCAGGTGCTCCAGCTCGCGCAGGTCCGAGCCGTAGATCTTCAGGCCGAGATCCGTCCGGACGCCCGTGGCCAGCATGTTGATCCGGTTGATGATGGGCTGGGTCCAGCCGTTGCTGACGCCCGGGATCGAGAGCTTATGGTTCATCTCGGCGATCAGGTCGTCCTTGGGCTTGCGCGGGTCGGGCCACTCCGAGCGCGGCTTGAGGTTGATGATCGTCTCGATCATGCTGACCGGCGCCGGATCGGTGGATGTCTCGGCGCGTCCCACCTTGCCGAGCACCGACTCCACCTCGGGGAAGGCGCGCAGGATCTTGTCCTGGACCTGCAGGATGCGCTTGGCCTCGGTGATGTTCACGTCGGGCAGGGTGGTCGGCATGAAGAGCAGGCTCCCCTCGTCGAGCGGGGGCATGAACTCGTTTCCGATGCTCATGGCGAGCGGCACGCTCAAAACGACGCTCGCCACGGCCAGACCCACGGTCATCTTCTTGAAGCGAAGGGCCGTCGTGAGCACGGGCTTGTAGAGCCGGATGAAGAAGCGCGAGACGGGGTTCTCCTCCTCGGGCCGCACCCGGCCGCGCAAGAGGAAGCTCATGAGCACCGGGACGACGGTGATGGCGATGACGGCCGCCCCCGCGATCGCGAAGCTCTTGGTGAAGGCCAGGGGATGGAACATCTTCCCCTCCTGCCCCTCGAGCATGAAGACCGGCGTGAAGGAGAGCAGCACGATGAGCAGCGAGAAGAAGATGGGTCGCCCCACCTGCTTGGCCGAGACGATCACGGTCTCGAGGTAGTCCGGCTCCTCACCCGCCTCCCGCTGCTCGGCCAGGTGGCGGTACGCGTTCTCGACCATGACGATGGCGGCGTCCACCAGCACGCCCACGGCGATCGCGACCCCGCCCAGGCTCATGATGTTGCTGGTGATGCCGAACTGGCGCATCAGGATGAAGCTCACCAGCACCGCGACGGGCACCGAGAGGACGATGATGAGCGCCGAGCGGATGTGGAAGAGGAAGGCCAGCACCACGAGGCTGACGATGACCGCCTCCTCGACCAGCGCCTCCTTGAGGGTGTCGACGGCGCGCTCGATGAGATCCGAGCGGTCGTAGGCCGCATGGACGCTCACGCCCGCGGGCAGGCCCTTCTCGAGCTCGACGAGCTTCGCCTTGACCCGGTCGATGACCGCCTTGGCGTTCTCGCCGTGGCGCATCACGACGATGCCGCCGACGACCTCGCCATCGCCGTTCTTGTCGAGGACCCCGCGCCGCGTCTCGGCGCCAAGCTGGACGCTCCCCACGTTGGCGATCGTCACCGGGATGCCGCCCGGAGCGGTCTTGACGACGATCTTCTCGAGGTCGGAAGCGCTCTGGATGTAGCCCCGGCCCCGGACCGAGTACTCGGCCGCGTTCTGCTCGACCAGGCCGCCGCCCACCTCGTTGTTGCTCATCCGGACGGCATCCGCCACTTCCTTCAGGCTGACGCCGTAGGTGAAGAGCTTGGCCGGATCGACCTCGATCTGGTACTGGCGGACGAAGCCCCCGATGGAGGCCACCTCGGCGACGCCCGGCACGCTCTGGAGCTGGAGGCGCAGGTACCAGTCCTGGATGGCGCGCAGGCGGCCGAGATCGAGGCCCTTGCCCTCGACGGTGTACCAGTAGACGTGGCCCACCCCGGTCCCGTCGGGACCGAGCGCCGGGGTCACCCCGGCGGGGAGGTTGCCCGACACCGAGGCCAGGCGCTCCAGGATGCGGGTCCGCGCGAAGTAGAGGTCCGTCTTGTCGTCGAAGATCACGTAGATCATCGAGAAGCCGAAAGCCGAGCTGGCCCTTACCGCCTTGACGTCGGGCAGCCCCTGGAGGCTCGCCGAGAGCGGGTAGGTGATCTGGTCCTCGATGACCTGCGGGCTGCGCCCCGGCCACTCGGTGAAGACGATGACCTGGTTCTCGGACAGGTCCGGGATCGCATCCAGCGGGGTCCGGGTGATGGACCAGGTGCCCCAGCCGATCAGGCCGACCAGCGCGATGATGACGATGAAGCGGTTGCGAACCGACCATTCAATGATGCGCTCGATCATCGGTGGGCTCCCTGGTGCGCATCCGCAGCGCCCATTCCGGCCTGGATCTGGCTGTCCGCGTCGAGTAAGAAGCCGCCCGACGTCGCGACCTTCTCACCCTTCGAGAGGCCCGAGAGCACGGGGTAGTGGTCCCCCGCCTTCTGGCCGAGGGACACCTCGCGGGGCCTGAAGACCCCCGGGGCCGTCTCGACGTAGACGAGCTTGCGGCGGCCGGTGTCGATGACCGCGGAGGCTGCGACCGCGAGCGGCTGGGCTCCGAGCGCGGGGGCCTTGAAGGTCGTCGCGACGAACATGTCGGGCTTGAGCCTGCCGTCCTGGTTGGCGAGATCCACCCGGATCCTCACCGTCCGGGATTCCGGGTTGAGGAAGGGATAGATGAACGAGACCCGCCCCACGAAGGTCTTGCCGGGATGGGCGGGGGTGGTGATCTCGGCGCGCTGGCCGACCTTCACGTCCTTCATCTGGGCCTCGAACACGTCGGCCTCGGCCCAGACGCGCGAGAGATCGGCGATCTCGTAGAGGACGTCGCCGGTCTTCACGTACTGGCCCGGCTGCACCAGCTTCTTGAGCACCACCCCGGACGTGTTCGCGTTGATGGCCAGGGCGAGGGTCGGGGACTGCGTCCGCTCCAGCTGCTTGATCTGCGCCGGGGTGATGCCCCAGAGCTTGAGGCGCTGGCGCGAGGCCTCGACCAGGCTCTTGGCCCCCTCGGCGAGGTCGGGATAGGCGCTGCCCTTCATCTCGCGGTAGGAGCGCAGGGCCACCAGGTACTCCTGCATGGCCGCGACCGCCTCGGGGCTGTAGAGGGTGCCGATGGGCTGGCCCTTCGAGACGCGATCGCCGGTGGCATCGACGTACAGCCGCTCGATGCGGCCCTCGATCCACGCGGTGAGCTGCGAGAGGCGCGTCTCGTCGTAGGTGATCTTGCCGGGGGCCGACACCGCGCTCGAAAGCGAGCGAGGAGCGACCGCCTCGGTCTTCACGTTCGCCAGCACCTGCTGCTCGGGCGAGAGCACCACCTCCTGGAGCCCCTCGGGCGCCGGCGCGGCGTGCTGCTGGTCATGAGCCTGGGGGGCGGGCGCGGCCTTCACGGCCACCAGGTCCATGCCGCAGATCGGGCAGGATCCCGGCTTGTCCGATTTCACCTGGGGGTGCATGGGGCAGGTGTAGGTCTCTTCGCCGTGCGCGTGATCCGCATGCACGCTCGCGGAGCGCGATTGGAGCCAGGTGTAGCCCACCCCGGTGCCCGCGGCCAGGATGGCCGCCCCCAGGAGGGGGACCAGGATCCGGGTGGTCTTGTGTTGCCAGTCGAAGGTCATTGTCCTACTCCGTCACTTTGGGTTGCCGGGCGCCCAGCGGGGCACCGATGGTGGCTTCAAGCTTGGCGAGCGCCTGGTGGTGATCCGCCTTGGCCCGGGCCACGGCCGTCTGGACCTCGAATATCGCCAGCTGACTCTCCAGCACGGCGTTGAAGTCCAGCTTGTTGACCTGGTACGCGGCCAGGGAGGCCTTGAAAGCCTGCGTGGCCTGCGGCAAGACGCCCTGGTCGTAGAGTTGAAGCTGGCGCTCGATCTGGCGCAGCCTCGATCGAAGGTCGCTGACCTCGTAGCGCAGGCGATTGCGCTCCGCCTGGACCTGCGCGCTGGCCTCATTCAGGCCGGCCTCGACCTCGCGGATCCGGCCGTCGAAGCGGTTCGCCGAGAGCCATGGCAGGTTGATGCCGACCATGCCACCCAGGTAGACCATGTCGCCCGGCATGCTGCGGCCCGTCTCCAGGCCCACGTCGAAGTCGGGCACCCCCTTGTCCCGCTGCGCCAGCGCGAGCTCCGAGCGCTGGACCTCGGTCTTGGCCAGCATCGCCTTGAGCGCGGGGCTTTGCGCCTCCGCCCGGGCAAGCAGGATCCCCGCGTCGGGCACCGGGGCGATCGCAGGAAAGTCCCTGGGCAGCTGGATCGCGGCGTCCACCGGGCGATTCGCGAGCGCGTTGATCCGGGCACGCCCGGCCTCCACCTGCTGCTCCAGCGAAAGACCGCGCTCCAGCACCTTCGAGAGCTCGAGCTGCGCGCGCAAGGGCTCCACCTGCAGGCCGGCCCCCACCGCGTACTTGGCGTCGGCGATCTTGCGGATGTTGCGGAGCTGCTCCAGGGATTGCCGGTAGATGGCAAGGGACCGATCCAGGTAGAGCTGCTCAAAGTAAGCCTGGCGCAAGTCGCTTTGAACGCTCAGGCGTGCCTGCCGGTACTGGGCCTCGGCCATCTCGGCCTCGCGTCGCGCGACCTCGACCACAAGCTCCCGCTTGCCCCCACCCGGGAACATCTGGGACAGCGCGATCTTCGGCCCTCCCAGGCTGGCGAAGTCCATGATCGAGGCCGAAACCTTCGGCGCCTCCAGGTCGCCCGCGTAGCCCGCCCTGGCCCGGACGGTCTCCCAGCGCAGCCGCGCCGCGGCCACTTCCGGGTTGTTCCGCTCGGCTTGATCCAGGAGCTCGGCCAGGGTTGCGCTCTCGGCCGCGAGCGCCGCCGGAGCGATCGCCACGAGGCACAGGCAAGCTGCCAGCACAACGCGGAATCGAGACAGGACCGAGCATCGAAGGGAGTCACGCATGAGGGAGGTCCTTCCAGAGGAGGTGAACTACTAAGTTGATTAGTACACCCGAAAGGGGCACGAGCGCAAGCCCTTTCCGAAATCGTTCGCCGTCATCCTAAACCTTCCCGTCAGGTGGAGGGTCAACCCTTCAGGGGTCATCGTGGGGTTTGACCTGGAGCGAATCAGGGCAGTAGACTACTGTCTACGAAGCCGCTTCATACGTACCCGCATCGGAGAGAAGGATTACCCCTCCCTCGCCCGCAGGAGCGACCATGACCCACGAACCCGAAGGCGGTGCCTTTCACCCCGGACGCCCGGGCCTCAAGAAGCTCCTCGGCGAGCTCGAGGCCGACATCATGCAGGTCGTCTGGGCTCGCCCCGACGCCGCGATCACGGTTCGCGAGGTGTACGAGGTGCTGGGGGAGACCCGGAAGATCGCCTACACCACCGTGATGACGGTCATGGGCAACCTCGCCAAGAAGGGGCTGCTCGCCGTCGAGCAGACCGGCAAGGCGTACGCCTACCGCGCGACCCAGACCTACGAGCGCTTCACCGAGGCGGCGGTCACCCGCATCGTGGACGAGCTGCTCAAGGACTTCACCGACCCTGCCATCGCGTGCTTCACGCGCGCCATCGGCCACAAGCAGCCATGACGGCGGCGGTCTCGCCTCGCCGGATCCTGCTGGCCGAGGGCAGCGCGGCGCTCGCCGCCCTCGGCTTGCCCGTCTCCCTCTTGCTCGCCACCGGCCTGGGGGTCGGCATGATGGCGTACGCGGGCTGCCAGCACACCTCCCCGACCCTCGGGATCGCGGGGAGCGCCGTGGCCCTGGCCTCGGCCGGCGGGCTCTGCTCGAGCCTCGTCGGGAATCTGCTCAGGGCCCGCCGCTCCCGCAGGCTCGCCGACCAGGCCTCCGTCGAGGTGGACGACCCGGAGCGCCTCGCGGTGATCGAGCGCCTGGCACGAAGGCTGGGCGTGAGCGTCCCCTCGCTGCGGGCCGTCGTCCTGGATTCCCCGCTGGCCTTCAGCGTGCTGGACAATCCCCCGAGCATCGTCGTCTCGACCTGGACCTTCGACCGGCTCGACGACCGGGAGTGGGAAGCGCTCGTCGCCCACGAGCTGGCCCACACGCGGCGCGGGGATCGGCTGTACCGCTGGTTCGGCTCGCTGTTCTGGCGCGCCGTCAAGGGGGTCCCCGGCGCCCACGGCGCCTGGCAGCAGCTCGACAGCGCGATGGAGGAAGCGGCGGATCGATCCGCCGGCGAGGTCCTCGGCACCGACGAGGCCCTGCGCTCCGCTCGGCAGAAGTTCCTCGACGCCGGGCCCCAGGCCCCCGAGCCTGCGCTCGCCAAGGCGCTCGCCCCGCCCACGATGCCCATGCAGCTCGCGATCGCGGGGCTGGGCCTGGTCGCGGCGCTGCCGCTCATTCCCTTCGTCGCCGTGCCCCTCTGCATGCGGCTCTGCTCCCCCTGATCCTTCCTCCCCTTCCGAAAGGTTGGCGAGATCGATCCTGGTCCCGGCAGCAGCGATCGCTGATGCTGATCAGGCGACACCCCATGACGAGGGAGGAAGGCATGGACCACGAAGCTGCCACCACGCGCCGCGGGTTCTTTCGCCTGGCGAGCGCCTTTGGCGCCGGGCTCGCCCTGTCCGCCTGCCTGCCGACGGATCGCGTCGGCGGCGCGAAGGCCCTGGCTGCGAGCGAGCCCACCGTGAAGGCGGATGTCGAGGAGGTCCTCCCGGTCGAGGACCTCATGCGCGAGCACGGCGTCCTGCGCCGGATCCTGCTCATCTACCGCGAGGCCGAGCAGCGCCTGCTCGGCAGCCAGGACGTCGACCCCAAGCTGCTCTCGGGTGCCGCCGAGCTCGTCAAGCGCTTCATCGAGGACTACCACGAGAAGCTGGAGGAGGATCACCTGTTCCCGCACTTCGAGCGTGCCGGCAAGCACGTCGATCTGGTGAAGGTCCTCAGGCAGCAGCACGAGGGCGGGCGCCGCCTGACCGCGGAGATCCTCGCCCAGGCCGAGCGCGCGGGACGTCTGGCGGAGGCGCGCCGCGCGCTGGCCGACGCCTTGCATGCGTTCGTTCGCATGTACGAGCCCCACGCCGCCCGGGAGGACACCGTCCTCTTCCCCGCCTTCCGCAGCGTCGTGACCCCCAAGGAGTACGACCGGTACGGCGACCTCTTCGAGGACAAGGAGAAATCGCTCTTCGGCACGAACGGCTTCGAGAACGTGGTCGCTCGCGTGGCGGACATGGAGAAGGCGCTGGGGCTCTACGAGCTCGCGCAGTTCACCCCGCGATGAGCTTCGACCTCTGGATCCTGCTCGCCTCGGTGGTGGCGGGGGCCGTCGCGGCCGTCTCGGGCTTCGGGATCGGCAGCATGCTCACCCCCCTGCTGGCCCTCCAGATGGACACCAAGCTGGCGGTCGCCGCGGTCTCGATCCCGCACGCCGCGGCGACCGCCTACCGCTTCTGGATCCTGCGCGCGCACCTGGACCGCCGCGTGCTCGCGGGCTTCGGCGCGAGCAGCGCCGCCGGCGGCCTCACGGGGGCGCTGCTCCACGCCTACGCGCCGGGGCAGGCGCTCACGCTGGTCTTCGGCGGCCTGCTCGTGTTCGTGGGGCTGAGCGGCCTGAGCGGGCTCGCCGAGCGCCTTGCCTTCCGGGGGCCCTGGGCCTGGGGGGCCGGGGCCCTCTCCGGCCTGCTCGGAGGCCTGGTCGGAAACCAGGGGGGCATCCGTTCAGCAGCCCTGCTGGGGTTCGACGTGCCCAAGGAGGCGTTCGTCGCCACCGCGACCGCCGTCGGGCTCCTGGTGGACGGGGCGCGCTTGCCCGTTTACCTCGTCACCCAGGGCGATCAGCTCGCCGGCCAGTGGCCCAGCATCGCGATCGCCACCGCGGGGGCGCTCGTGGGGACCTGCGTGGGCAACCGGGTGCTGAGGCGGATCCCCGAGGCCGTGTACCGGCCCCTGGTGTCGGGGGTCGTCCTCGTGCTCGGCCTCTACATGCTCGCGCGGGGCCTGCTTTGATCCGATCGTCCCGCTCTGAGGCCGACGTCAGTCGGCATGCTCGCGTAGGGGCAGCGTGAACCAGAAGGTACTGCCCTTGCCCAGCCCTTCGCTGCGCGCCCCGATCCGGCCTCCGTGGGCCTCCACGATGGCCTTGCAGATGCTCAGCCCCAGGCCGCTCCCGCCCGCGCTGCGGGTCATGCTCATGTCCAGCTGCATGAAGCGCCGGAAGAGCTTGGACAGGTCTTCGGCGGCGATGCCGATTCCCGTGTCGCTCACCTCGGTGACCAGCTCGGTGCCGTTCAGGTAGGCCCGGACAGCGATTTCACCGCCCGGGGCCGTGAACTTGCTGGCGTTCTCGACCAGGTTAGTCAGCACCTGGACGATCCGCTGACCGTCAATCTCGATCTCCCCCGGGACGGCGACGTCGCACGCGATGCGCTGCCCCTTCTCCTTGAGGATCGGTTCCAGGGTGTTGAGCACCTGGCTCACGATGGGCATGTAAAGCGTGGGCGCCGGGCTCAGGGTGAACGAGCCTGCCACGATCCGGCTCACGTCGAGCAGGTTGTTGATCAGCACGAGCATCCGGTCGGCCCCGCTCATGATCTTGCCGAGGTAGGCACGCTGCTCGGAGGTAAGAGGACCGGCGGTCTCGTCCTCGATGATGCTGGCGAAGCCCGTGATGAGGTTCAGGGGGGTTCGCAGCTCGTGGCTGATGACCGACAGGAACTCGTCCTTCATGCGGTCGGTCTCCTCCAGCACCTTGAGCCTCCCCTGGATCTCCTCGATGATCTTGCGCTGGGTGAGATCCCGGATGATCCGGGCGAATCCGACGTGCCGCCCCCGCTCGTCGAACATGGCGGTCGTCGTGACGTTGGCCAAGTAGCGCGTGCCGTCCTTCCGGACGCGCCACCCCTCTTCCTCGGCATTTCCCCTGCTCAACGCCTCCTCGAGCACCCGTCTCGGCCTGCCCGCCTGGACGTCCTCGGGCGTGAACAGGATGTCGACGGGCTGCCCGAGGACCTCGGCCTCGTGGTAGCCGGTCGTCTTCGTCGCCCCCTCGTTCCAGGTGACGATGCGGCCGTCGGGGCCGATCATGAAGATCGCGTACTCCTTGACGCTCTTGACCATCAGCTCGAACTCGCGCCGTTGCAGGCGCCGCAGCCGCTCGATCTCTTGCTCGGCGCGCTTGCGCTCGGTGATGTCCCGGACGACCGCCATGACGTGGCCGCTGCCGGTGCTGAGGGGGCTCAGGCTCACCTCGATGGGAAGCTCGCTCCCGTCCTTGCGGCGGGCGCGGAGCTCGAGGCCGATCCCCATGGGGCGCATGCGGGCGTGCTCGGCGTAGTGCGTGCGGTCGGTGACGTGCTGCGTCCGGTATCGATCGGGGACCAGCAGCTCGATCCTACGTCCGATCAGCTCGTCCTGCCGGTAGCCGAAGGTGCGCTCGGCCTCGGGGTTGACCAGGACGATCACGCCGCGCGGGTCCACCAGGACGATCGAGTCGGGCGAGGCCTCGAGGATGCCTCGAAAGAGCGTCTCGCGCTCACGCAGCGAGTCGCTCAGCGCGACCTCTGCTTGCTTTTTGGCGGTGATGTCGTTGCAGATGACGGCTATCTCGTAGGGGGTCCCTGCTTCGTCCCGGCGCAAGATCCATCGGCTGGCGACGTCCATCGCGGAGCCGTCGCGCCTGAAGTGGAGCAGCTCCCCTTCCCACTGGCCCGTCCGGTGCAGGGCGCTCATGACCTCCTCGAACGAGCTCGGGAAGCGCGTCCTCAGCAGGTGGTGGGCGACCTGCCCGATCACCTCGGCGCTCGACCAGCCGTAAAGCAGCTCGGCCCCACGGTTCCAGAAGGTGATCCGGTTGCTCAGGTCGCGGACCGTCACGGCGTCGTGGATGACGTCGAGCAGCTCCGCACGGCGTCTCAACTGGTCATGAGCGGCCTCAGCGGCGCTATTCTCGGCTGAATCCGGCATGGGCGAGATCTCCCCACGACTGGCTGAGCAGGCCCTCCGTATTTTCCCAGGTCGGGCCGTTCATTACAAAGGCTCATTGGCCGCCATGCATCGGGCCCCGCTTTGACATTCTCCCGCGATGCGGCTACGATGGCGCCGGTTTTGAAGGGCCGAGGGCTTCTGCCGGCGTGGGGCGTGCCGGACAGGGGCTTTTTCGTTATCGAGGGCACGAATCGTGTGGGAGCTGGTGTGGGTCGGGAGCGGCGGGTTCTTCGGGGCCATCAGCCGCTATGCGCTGGGGAACTGGATCGCCTCGAGGCTGGGGACGGCCTTCCCCTACGGGACGCTCCTCATCAACCTGACGGGCTGTCTGGCCCTCGGCTTCTTCGGGACGCTCGCGCTCCGGCGCGCCACCCTCATCCCGCCCGAAGCCCGGCTGCTCGTCGCCGTCGGCTTCCTGGGGGCCTACACCACCTTCTCGACCTTCGGCTTCGAGACCATCCGGCTGCTCGAGGAGAACAACCTCGCCCTGGCCTTCGCCTACGTCCTGGGCAGCGTCCTTGCCGGCTTGCTGACGACCTACCTCGGCGTCGTCGCGGCGCGCGCCCTCGGTTGAGACAGGAGGCACCCCATGCACCTCGAAGGCCCCGGCAAGCTCCTGAGCATCTACCTCGGCGAAACCGACAAGTGGCACCACCAGCCCCTCTACGTGGCCATCATCGAGCGGGCGCGCCGTGAAGGCCTCGCCGGCGCGACCGTCCTGAGAGGCGAGGCCGGCTTCGGCGCCCACAGCCGGATCCACACGGCCCACCTCCTGACGCTCTCCACCGATCTGCCCGTCGTGATCCAGATCGTCGACTCCGCCGAGCGCATCGCGCGCTTCCGGCCGATCCTCGACGAGATGGTGCAGGAGGGGCTGGTGACCCTGCAGGACGTCGAGGTCGTGACCTACCGGCACCGCGACGCCTGACCAAACGGGCCCGCAGCGCGCTCTACTCGCCGCCCCGGCGCCAGAAGGGCCGCCAGAACTGCCGGTCCCCCGTGATCGAGGTGGGCAGGTCCGCCGAGGCGCCCAGCTTGGTGACGCGGAGGTTGTCGGGGTCGAGCCAGACCCGGATCCACGAGGTGTTGTTGCCGGTGTTGGTCTCGATGAACTTGCGCTGCGGATCCAGGATGATCAGGAGGTAGTACTCGCCTGCGGGCAAGCCGGCCACGTCGAGGTCCTGCTCCGGGACCTCGGCGCCGTAGACGTCCGCCCAGCCCACCGAGATGCCCTGCAGGTTGGGCTGGCACTCGGCGTAGCGGCGCACCACTCCGCCGGTCCCGTAGGGGATCGTGTCGGTCATGCAGAAGCTGACCTTGTCGGCCTGGCGCACGAGCGCTCCGGTGGGGCTGCCGCGCCTCAGCTCGTAGTTGCAGACGTCGTCGAGGTGGGTGTGCTGGTGGCTGGGGTGATAGACGAACTCGCCGACCATCCGGGTCTGCACGATCTCTCCGGCGTCGTCCATGATCTCCTGGCTCGCGCTCGTCACCGCACCGCGGGGCACCGCCCTGATCTGGAAGTGGCCCGGCCCCGCGTTGCCGATGGTGTTGCTGAAGCGGAACTCGATCTTGCGCCCGTTGGGTTTGAGGTACTCGGAAGCCGCGGGCGTCGCGACGAGATCGGGGTAGCGGGCCGAGACCTCGGCGCTGATCTTGAGCAGGCCGCTCTTCGAGGAGAAGAGATCGCCTTGCTCGGCCTTGCTGCAGCCCCCGACCAGGAGTCCGACGCCCACGAGCGAAATCATGACCTTCGCGGTCCTCATCCATGCTCTCCTTCACGAAAGAAAATCGTCCAGGGAACCCTGCTGGCGACCATCTAAGCGCAGCGCGAGCGATCCCATGAAGGCTGGAAGTGCTGAAGGATCGAGGGGTGAGCAATCAAGTGACCCGCGGAGGCGCGATCGCAAATGACGTAGATCCTACGGATTCTTCCACGCCCCGCTTCGTCTAGAATTTTCCCGCGGGACTTCGTGCTTTTTGACTTTGTTTCGCACAATCAATCGATCATCATCAGATCGTTGAGAAAATGATAATTTTTCATCAAATCACGAAGCGCCGACCATCCCCCTGACGACAAGGGGATCCAGAGGGCCACTCGTCCCGGCCCGGTATCAGGAGCAGGTGGAATGTTGTACCCAGGCACCCAGACACTCGAGCCCGTCCAGGAACCCGACCAGCTCATCGCCGAGGCGAAGGCCCAGATCAAGGCTTGCCGATCCTTCAAGTCCGGCAAGATCAACAAGTACGCCCAGGTCGAGGGCGTCCGGGAGTACCCGAAGGGGCAGGCCCCCTTCGATCGCCAGGTCCACCACCACGACGACCGGGGCCGGGTGGTCTTCTTCGAGAAGTTCGTCCGCGAGTTCTCGAGGCCCTCGCTGCGGGTCTACCGCTACCGGGACGCGAGCCCGGAGATCGCGGACGCCATCTGGATCGATCGCTACGGCCGGATCGAGAACTACCACGTCTACCACTGCGACCCGGTCACGGGCCTGATGCTCTGGCGCGCGGAGTACGACATTCACGGCAACCTCTTCTACTCGATCCGCTCGGGGTACGACGCGCGATCGCAGCTGGTCGAGGAGTCGTGGTACGACCCGCAGAACCGGCTGCTCAAGCGCCACGGCTACACCTACGACGCCAAGGGGGAGCTTGCCTCCGAGCTGCACCACGACGCCCAGAACCGCCTGCGCGGCTTCAACGCCTTCTCCTACGACGCGCGGGGCAACCTGCTGGAGCGCCGGTGGCACGACGGCCAGGGGACCTGCCGCAGCCGCTTCGTCTACACCATCGACAAGCAGGACCGGGTGGCCTCGCTCAAGCTGATCGGCCCCAGCGAGAAGCTCCAGGTCAAGCAGGACTTCACCTACGACGCGCAGAACAACGTGATCAAAGAGGTCTGGACCGACGAAAAGGGCGCCGTCGTCAAGGAGCTGCGCTTCTAGGCAGGCCTGAACTCTCGTCAGAATCCGCACGAATCGACGAAAAGGAGCACGCGATATGGCCATCGACGGCGTCAACATCAACCCCCTGCAGAACCTCCCGCGCAACTCGGGCACCGGGCCGCTCACGGCCCCTGCCGAGGCACCAGCGACGGAAGCCCCCGGTGCTGCCCCCTCGGTGAGCGGCGACTCGAGCCAGTTCGGCACCGTCGGCGCCGGATCCCAGCTCGGCCAGGCGGGTACGGTGGAGGGCCGCTTCTCCGAGGCGGTCGATCCCTTCTTCACCCCCGCCTACCACGAGGCCAAGGACATCACGCCCATCGTGGCGCCCGGGATCGAGGTCACCGCCCCCACCGATCCCCCCGCCGGCCCCAGCGCCGCCACGCCCACCCCGACCCCGACCGAGGTGCAGGCCCCGCCTACCACCAGGCCGCCCGAGACCGTCTCGATGCCGCCCGCCCCGCCCGCCCCGCCGCCCGAGCAGGTCATCGAGGTCGCGGGCTCGGGCATGGGCGCCGACAAGTCGTTCAAGATGTACCCGAGCGAGCTGGCTGCCGTGTACGCCATCCTCAAGCAGGGCGGCGTCATGTCCCTCGAGGAGATGCAGAAGCAGCTGAGCGAGAGCTACGGCATCGACACCAAGATCGAGAACGGCACCCTCATCAACACCGAGAACGGCCACGCCCTGATCGCCGACACCAACGGCAACGGCGCCCTGGACATGGGCGACATGAACTTCGAGGCGGCCCTGTCGGCGGCGGGCATCGACCCCAGCAGCATTCCGGGGCCCGGCGAGCACAAGAAGGTGGACGCTCTGGCCTACTGGTCCAACTACTGGGGCAATCAGCTCGTCAAGGAGATGGAGGGCAGCTCGGGAGGCCCCAGCGACACCCCCGAGGACAAGGGCCCCGCCAAGGCCGGCGGCGCCAAGACCCCGGTCGGCGGCCTGACCAAGGTCGGCGGGATCGGGGACGCCCAGCGCGACCTGAAGCTGATCGAGGTCAAGGGCGGCGACGACCTGTTCAAGATGTACGGCGTCGAGCTCTTCGCCATGTACGCCACCCTCAAGCAGGAGGGCAAGCCCGTCTCCCTCGATGAGCTCAAGGACCTCCTGAAGAAGGAGGTGGGCATCGACTGCGACATCCAGCAGGTCAACGGCAAGGACACCCTGGTCAACAAGCTGACCGGCAACGCCCTGATCGCCGACACCGACGGCAGCGGCAAGATCGACCTCAAGGACCTCAACTTCGAGGACACCCTGCGCGGGGCGGGCTACCACCCCGAGGACGTCCCCGCCAAGGCCCCCGAAAGCACCGCGAAGTAGGACCCTACCATGCTGAAGCTACTGACCCAAGACGAAGTGAAGGCGCGCATCAAGCGCCTCGGTGAGCTCGTGGAGCGCGAGTACGCCCTCAAGGAGCGCCTGATCGGCCTCAAGCTGAGCGGCCCGCGCGACCACGTGCTCGAGGCCCGCAAGGAGCACGACGCCATCCTGGCCGAGATCGACCGGCTGCGCCTGGAGGAGCAGCTGCCCGTGATGGCCGAGCTCTCGGACTTCAACAAGGCCGCCGAGCTCTTCCTCGGCGTCAACGCCCACCTCAAGCGGAAGCTGCAATGAGCGATCCCGGCGCCCGGCACGAGGGGCGCGCCCCGCGCGTCCTGCTGATCTTCCCTCCCCAGTGGTCCCCCCAGAACCCGCACTACTCGCTGCGGACCCTGATGGGCCACCTGCGGGCCAACGGCGTCGAGGTCGCCGTGCGCGACCTCAACGTCGAGTACTACGACCAGATGCTCAGCCCGGAGACCCTCTCGATGGCGCTCTCCCGGCTGCGGCTGGACTACGAGTACCTGGGCACCCGCAGCACCCTGCGCATGCTGGGAGGGGACGACTGCATCGACGCGCGGCTCGACGCCCTGCGCGCCAAGGCCATCCGGGACTACGTGGACGAGAAGGGGCCGCTGCTGGAGCAGCTGCCCCGGGTCATCCTGGACGCCAAGGAGACCCTCAAGGACCCCCGGCGCTTCTACAACCCCGACATGCTGATCGAGGCCTTCCAGACCATCGACCAGGCCCTCGAGCTGATCTCCATGCCGTACTACCCGGCGCACCTGAGCTTCAACTACTTCGAGCAGCCGGACATCCGGCTGAACCTCGAGAGTCTGACGGCGATCGCCTCCGATGCCAAGCGCAACCTCTTCTACAACTTCTTCGAGCGCCAGCTTGAAGACCTGCTCTCGATCGAGGCCGACTACGTGGGCATCTCGATCAGCTCCTTCTCGCAGGTGGTGCCCGGGCTGACGCTCGCGCGCCTGCTCAAGCAGGCCGCCCCCGAGGGATGCCACATCGGGATCGGCGGCAACTTCTTCTCCCGGCTCAAGGACGTGCTCCTGGAGAAGCCCGCGTTCTTCGAGACCTTCGCCCACAGCCTGGCGCTCGGCGAGGGCGAGGACCAGCTGGTCCAGCTCTCCGAGATCCTGGCCGAGGGCAAGGACCTGGCCCTTGCTCCCAACCTCCTGTACCTGAGCGAGGACGGCACGGTCAAGGAGACCAAGAAGCAGGCCGTCCCCCGCATGGACAAGACCGGCATCCAGGACCTCGCCGGCCTGCCCCTCGACAAGTACCTGACCCCGGAGCTGGTGCTGACCATCCAGGCGAGCAAGGGATGCTACTGGGGCCAGTGCACCTTCTGCGACACCGACTTCGGCATCCAGGTGGACACCAAGACCCTGGACAGGCTGGTCGCCGAGATCCGTCACCTGCGCGACACGTACGGGGTGCGGCACTTCCAGTTCGTCGACGAGGCCATCCGGCCGGTCTACATGCGCCGCATGGCCCAGCGCTTCATCGACGAAGAGCTCGACATCGAGTGGTTCTGCAACGGGCGACTGGAGAAGGCCATCACGCCCGATCTGCTTCAGCTCTTGCACCGCTCGGGGCTGAGGATGGTGCTGTGGGGCTTCGAGTCGGGCTCGGCGCGGATCCTGGATCTGATCAAGAAGGGGATCGACCCGGAGAAGCGGTTCGACATCCTGAAGGCCTCGACCGAGGCGGGGGTCTGGAACTTCGCCTACATCTTCTTCGGCTTCCCCACCGAGACCCTGGAGGAGGCACGCAGCACCATCGACGCCATCACCTCCAACACCGACATCATCCACTCTTACGGCCGCTCGGTGTTCACCCTCGGCAAGCAGAGCCCGCTGTACCTGGACGCCGAGGAGCTCGGCATCGTGGACATCGTGGAGGACAGCGAGGAGCTGTCCACCAACCTTCATTACCGCATGAGCAAGGGCATGACCCCCGCCGAGCTGAAGGGTGTCCTCAAGGAGTGCACCCAGCGCAGCGGCGAGGCCTACCAGTACGCGCTGTGGTTCTTCCTGCGCTACCGGGAGAACATCCACCTCTACCTGTCCCGCTTCGGGCTGGACCACGTCCGCAACTACAAGCTGACGCGCTTCGCCATCCCGACGACCTGCGAGGAAGTGTTCTAGCGCGCTACTTGTGGAACACCGTGGGCAGCTCCACCGCCGGGACGTGGAACTGGCCGGCCGCCACCCCCGCGATGTGCTTGCAGGGGGTGTTCGGCGATCGCTCCATGCGATCCACCCTCTCCTTGTAGGTCCGCAGGTTGTCGCGGAAGGCGACCAGCTCCGCGATGCGCCGGTCGAGCTCGACAAGGCGCGCGTCGAGCAGGTGGCTCACGTGGTCGCACGGCGCCTCGCCCGCGCCCCATGCCATCACGATGTCCTTGATGTCGTGCAGGGAGAGGCCCAGCGCCTTGGCCCCCAGGATGAAGCGCATGCGCTCCGCGTCGGACTCGACGTAGAGGCGATAGCCCGACTCCGAGCGCTGCGGCTCGGATAGCAACCCCAGCGACTCGTAGTAGCGGATGGTCTTGGGGTTCACCCCGACCCGCTTGGCCAGCTCCCCGATGAACAAGCCCCCTTCCATGCTTTTCCCTCCTCGGCCCCGGTCGCATAATGGACGGCGCGCTCCCCCTTGACCTTCCAGTCAACTGGAAAGAGTACCTTGGAGTCGTTGCCCCCGCAAGCCGCCGTGAAAGGAATCCGCCATGCGGAACGTCGAGACCACCCCCACCCTGCCGCAGCCGGGCGCGCACCTTTCGCTCCAGGTCGAGGGGATGACCTGCGCCTCTTGCGTCGCGCGCGTCGAGAGGGCCCTCAACAAGCTGCATGGCGTGCAGGAGGCCTCGGTCAACTTCGCCACCGAAGAGGCCCGGGTGGTCTTCGACCCGCAGCAAGTGGCGCCCGAGGCCCTGGTCAAGGCGATCGAGGACGCCGGCTACCACGCGACGCTGCCCCAAGCCGCCGAGATCGAGCAAGCGGATTTCGGCATCCGGGGCATGACGTGCGCCTCGTGCGCCGGTCGGGTCGAGCGGGCCCTGCGCAAGGTCCCCGGCGTACAGGAGGCCACGGTCAACCTCGCGGACGAGCACGCCAGCGTCACCTTCGCGCCCGGCAGCGTGAGCCCCGCCCAGCTCGAGGCAGCGGTAAAAGACGCCGGGTACGAGGCCCTCCACATCCCGAGCGCCGCTCCTGCCGAGGCCCTCACCCACCACGAAGAGGCGAAGGCCGCCGACTTGCTGAGGCTCCGCAACCGCCTGCTGGTCGCAGGCGCCCTGACCCTGCCGGTCTTCCTGGTCTCGATGGT
The DNA here is from genome assembly GCA_036704125.1 of Pantanalinema sp. NCBI lineage: Bacteria > Bacillati > Cyanobacteriota > Cyanophyceae > Leptolyngbyales > Leptolyngbyaceae > Pantanalinema > Pantanalinema sp. Next base: position 73,920 of record DATNQI010000076.1, read on the forward strand.
GCCGGCGCTGCAGTTCCCGGGCTTCCAGTACCTGCTCCTGGCCCTCACCGCCCCGGTCCAGTTCTGGGCGGGCGGGCCGTTCATGCGCAGCGCCTACCAGGCCGTGAAGCACGGCTCGGCCAACATGGACGTGCTGGTGAGCCTGGGGACGCTCGCCGCCTTCGGCTTCAGCCTCTACCAGACCTTCTTCGTGGCGGGCCACGGCCACTACTACTACGAGACGGCGGCGGTCATCATCACCCTGATCCTCCTGGGCAAGTACCTGGAGGCCCGCGCCAAGGGCACCGCCTCGGCGGCCATCAAGCGCCTGATGGGCATGACGCCCAAGACCGCTCGCCTCGTCAAAGACGGCGTCGAATCCGACATCCCGGTCGAGCGGATCCAGGTGGGCGACCAGCTCCTGGTGCGCCCCGGCGAGCGGGTGCCGACCGACGGCGTGATCGCGCGCGGCCACTCCAGCCTGGACGAGTCCATGCTGACGGGCGAGAGCCTGCCGGTGCAGAAGGGCGAGGGCGACGCCGTCATCGGGGCGACCCTCAACAAGACCGGCGCCTTCGTCATGACCGCCCGCCAGGTCGGGGCCGACACGGCCCTCTCGCAGATCATCCGGCTGGTGCAGGAGGCCCAGGGCGGCAAGGCCCCCATCCAGCGCCTGGTGGACAAGGTGTCGGCCGTCTTCGTGCCCATCGTGGTGGGAATCGCCCTCTTCACCTTCCTCGGCTGGTTCTTCTGGGGGGCGCCCGGCGACTGGGCGGCCGCCCTCACCGCCTCGGTCGCGGTGCTCGTCATCGCCTGCCCCTGCGCCATGGGCCTCGCCACCCCCATGGCCATCATGGTGGGGACCGGCAAGGGTGCCGAGCACGGCCTGCTGATCAAGGGCGGCGAGGTCCTGGAGCGCGCCCGGGACCTCACGACCGTCGTCTTCGACAAGACCGGGACCCTCACGGTGGGCAAGCCGGCGCTCACCGACGTGCTCCTTGCTCCCGGCCAGGAAGCGCCGGCGCTGGTGCGCCTCGCCGCGAGCGCCGAGCGCGGCTCGGAGCACCCGCTGGGCGAGGCGATCGTCCGCGGCGCCCAGGACAGGGGGATCCTTCTCGCCGAGGTGAGCGGCTTCGAGGCGATCGCGGGCGGCGGCATCCAGGCCGTGATCGAGGGGAAGAGCGTCCTGATCGGGACCAAGCGCCTGCTCGAAGCGCGCGGCATCGACGTCGGGAGCCTCGCGAGCGAGGCCGAGCGCCTCGAGGGCGAGGCCAAGACCGCCGTGTACGTCGCGATCGAAGGCAAGCTCGCGGGGGTCCTCGCGGTGGCCGACGCCCTCAAGCCCCATGCCCGCGAGGCCGTCGAGGGGTTGAAGCGGCAGGGGCTTTCGGTCGTCATGATCACGGGCGACAACCGGCGCACGGCCGAGGCGATCGCTCGCGGCGCCGGCATCGAGCGGGTGCTCGCCGAGGTGCTGCCCCAGGACAAGGCCAAGGAGGTCAAGCGGCTCCAGGGCGAGGGCCAGACGGTCGGCATGGTCGGCGACGGCATCAACGACGCGCCGGCGCTCGCCCAGGCGGACGTGGGCATCGCCCTCGGCACCGGCACCGACGTGGCCATGGAGGCCTCGGACCTGACGCTGGTCTCGGGGGACGTGCGCGGGGTGGCCTCGGCCATCGGGCTCAGCCGCGCGACCCTCGCCAACATCCGGCAGAACCTCTTCTGGGCCTTCTTCTACAACGTGATCGGGATCCCGGTGGCGGCCCTCGGCTTCCTGAACCCCATGCTCGCCGCCGGCGCCATGGGCTTCAGCTCGCTCTTCGTGGTCGGCAACGCCCTGCGGCTGCGGCGCTTCGGGAGATAAGGGCTACCTCGCCCTCTCCGGGGGGAAGGCCCACTTGCTCACCTCGACGGCCACCGCCGTGGCGGCGGCGGCCACCAGGACCCCCACCCAGTCGTCCGGCGCCAGCGGGGTCATCTGGAGCAGCCCCCGCAGGGGGGCCCACCCGAGCGCGGTCAGTTGCAGGGCGATCGCGAGCCCGACGAACGACAGGATCGGCCAGCTCAGGCCCCGGACCCAGCCCACGAAAGGCATGGGCGAGCGATCGGCGAAGGTGTGGAGCATCAGGGAGGTCGCGAGGGTGGCGAAGATCAGGGTGCGGCCGTGGGAAGGCCCGTCGTGCGTCCAGCCCCACGCCCCCATCGCGAGGGTGGCCGCCGCGATGACCACCCCGTGCCACAGGATGGATCCGAGCCGCTCCGGGGGGAGCAGCATGGCCTTGCGAGGAAGAGGGGGGCGATCCATCACCCCGGGGCTCGCAGGCTCCATGGCCAGGCCCAGGGCCGGGAAGGTGTGGGTCAGGATGTTCAGGTACAGGATCTGCAAGGGCAAGAGCGGCAGCGGGTAGCCCGCGGCGGTCGTCAGCAGGACGGTCAGCATGGTGGTGATCGAGCAGGTCAGGAGGAAGTCGACGGCCTTCTGGATGTTCAGGAAGGCGCCGCGCCCCTCCCTGATGCCGGCCAGGAGGGTCTCGAGCCGCTCGTCCACGAGGATGGCGGTCGCGGCGTCCCGCGCCACGTCGGTGCCCTGGCCCATGGCGACTCCGACCGCGGCCGCCCGCAGGGCCGGGGCGTCGTTGACGCCGTCGCCGGTCATGACCACCTGTTCTCCTGCGGCCTGGAGGGCCTGGACCAGGGCGTACTTGCCCTCGGGCGTCGCGCGGGCGTAGACCGTGACGCCGGGGTCGGGCGCCTGCGATCCGACCACCACCCGGGGCTCCTGGCCGGCGGCCATGTCCAGCTTGCGGGCGATCGCAAGGGCCGTTGCCGGCTGGTCGCCCGTGATCATCACCGTGCGGACCCCCGCCCGGTGGGCCATGGCCAGGGCCCCGGCGACCCCGGATCGGGGCGGGTCGGCCATCCCGACCAGGCCAAGCCACTCCCAGCCCTCCTCGAGCCCCTGCGCGCGCCAGTCGCCTGTTCGTCGGCCGGTGGCGACCCCGAAGACCCTCAGGGCCCGATCGGCCAGCTCCCGGTTCGCCCGCAGCCACTTCTCGCGCTCCGCCTCATCGAGCGCCCGGCTCCCCTCCTCGGTCCGGACGGTGAGGCAGCGCGCGAGCACCTGCTCGGGGGCCCCCTTCACGACGATCGCGACCCCGTCCGCGTCAGGATAAGCCACGAGCATCCACGGATGGTCCCGGCCGGCGGGGATCGTCGCCAGGCGGCCCAGCTGCGCGCGGTCGTCCGAAAGCCCGGCCTTCGCAGCCGCCACCAGGAGGGCCCCCTCGCTGGGGTCCCCGTGAATGTGCCAGCCGGTGTCGTGGGCCTCGAGGGTCGCGTCGTTGCAGCGCTGGGCCGCTCGCAGTACCTCCTGAAGGCGGGACACGAGGCGCTCGCTCGGCGGCCGACCGTCCTCCGCGAAGGTCCCCGAAGGGGTCCAGCCCTCGCCGGTGACCCGGATGACGTGGCCATCGAGGCGCACCTCCTGGACGGTCATGGCGTTTGCCGTCAGGGTCCCGGTCTTGTCGAGGCAGAGCGAGGTGACGCTGCCGAGGGCCTCGAGGGCCCCGATCTGGCGAAGGCGCAGGCCCTGCCTGGCCAGGCGGTCGGCACCCGCGGCCAGCGCCAGGGTCGCCACCGTCGGCAGGCCCTCGGGGATGGCCGCGATCGCGAGGACCACGGCGGTCTCGAGCAGGGGCCAGAACGGCTGCTTTTGCCAGAGGCCGAGCGTGACGATCACGGCGGCCACCGCCGCCACCGTCCAGACCAGATAGCGCCCCAGCACGTCGAGGCGCTCGGTGAGGGGGATGGTGGGCCGCGCGGTCTCGCTCAGCAGGCGCCCGATCTTGCCGACCTCCGAGCGAGGGCCGGTGGCCGTGACCAGGAGGGTGCCGCTGCCGATCGTGACCATGGTCCCGGCGAAGGCCTCGTTGCGGCGCTCGGAGAGGGACAGGGTCTCGGCCGGGAGGGGAGGCGCCTGCTTGGCGACCGCCGCAGACTCCCCGGTCAAGAGCGACTCGTCGGCCGAGAAGGAGCCCGCCAGGATGCGGCCGTCGGCGGGGATGCGATCGCCCGCCTCGATGAGGACCACGTCGCCCGGCACCAGCTGCTCGCTGTCGATCTCGAGGACGTTGCCTGCGCGGCGCACCCGCGCCCTCGGGGCGGTGAGGGCCTGGATCGAGGCGATGTCGCGCTCGGCCTGGTAATCCATGACGAAGCCGACCACCGCGTTGAGGACCAAAGCGGCGAGGATCGCCAGCGCGTCCGCCGCCTCGCCCAGCAGCCACGAGATCACCGCCGCCGCCGAAAGCAGCAGGACGATGAAGTTCGTGACCTGGCGCAGGGCGAGAGTCAGGAGCGACGGCGGCTCCACGCGCGGCAGGGCGTTGGGGCCGAAGCGCCCCAGCCGCTCGGCGACCTGGGCCGCGTCCAGGCCGCGATCCGGCTGGACGTCCAGGCGGTGGGCCGCCGCCTCGGGGGTCAGGACATGCCAGGGGGGGGCAGGAGAATCCATGCCGTCCTCCTATTTCGAACCACCGAACCGGGGCCATTATCCCACACGGACAATGGCCCCCTGCCGGCTAGTCCTGACGGCGGGCGAGCACCCCGAGGGCGCCGAGCACCCCCAGTCCGCTGACGCTGAGCGGCGCGAGGGGAGGGAGGTGCTCCTCTTCCTCGCCCTTCTCGCCGTTCTCGCCGTTCTCGCCCCTCTTCTCCTCGTCCTCCTCCTCGGCGTGCGCGGCCGTCTGGCCGTCGACCCAGCGCGCCAGGCGCGTCACCGCGGCGTGCTCCTCCTCGTCCTCGTGGTGGAAGAGGTGGAAGTAGGTCCCCACCACGCCGGTGAAGGCGACCGCCACAAGGCCGGCCGCAAGGGCCGTGCGCGCCTTGCCCTGGGCCTTGATCCCCACCAGGGCCAGGACCGCCCCCACGCCGGTTCCGGCGATGGCGATCAGCTGCTTGCCCTCGTCGTGGTGCATCATCAACAGCTCGATCATCACCATCGCGAACCCGGCGGCGACGCCGCCGATCACCAGCTCGCGCAGGTGAGTCCCCAGCCACTTCGACAACTTCTCGGTCATGGTTCCATCTCCTCTTAATGACGTCGCGACCCCAGCGTAGCGCGCGAGCGTGAAAAAACTGGGAAGATGGAACCGAGGCACCGCCGCGTCCGTCCATGGGATGACCGGCCCGCATCGAAAAGGAGCGCCCGCATGCGATTGGCAACCCCCATCCTGATGAGCGGCATGCTCGTGACCACCGCCCTGGCGGGCTGCTCGGGCCTGAGCGACTTCATCACCGAGCGGCAGGCGATCACCAAGGCCGAGTTCTCGTTCGAGCGCGTCGAGCTGCAGCACATGGACGTCCCCGTCGTCACCCCGAACGCCAAGGCCGATCTGCGGGTGATCCTCAAGGTCAAGAACCCCAACGCCGTGACCGCGCGCCTGGACCGGCTCGACTACGAGGTGTACATGGAGGGTCACCAGGTCGGCGCGGGCGCCATGACCGAGGACTTCTCGGTGGAGGCCGGCGGCTCCAAGGAGCTGCCCTTGCCGGTGGCCGTGCCCTACGCGGGCCTGCCCGAGCCGACCCTCCAGGCCATCCTGGCGCGCCGGGCGCAGTTCCGGATCAAGGGGATCTCTCACGTCTCGACGCCCCTCGGGCGCCTCGACTACCCCTTCGAGGTCGAGCACACCGCCACGTTCTAGGCTTCAGCCCTCGTCGATGACGCGCGCGAGGGCCTCGAAGCCCTCGATGACCCTCACGCGATCCGCGGCGTTCAGGCGATCCAGGCGCTCGGCCAGGGCCCCGTGAATCTCGGCGAGCATCGCCTGCAGCATGGCTCTCCCCTCGGGGGTGATCGCCACCTGGACGGAGCGCCGGTCCTCGGGATCCGTCCGCCTGCGCACCAGGCCGCGCTTCTCGAGCTGGTCGGCCATGGCGGTGCAGGCGCTGTTGGAGAGGGCCATCGCCGCCGCGACGTCGCTCATGCGACACTCGCCGCCCATGTTCAGCAGGCGCAGGACGCCGAGCTGCGAGGGGGTGAGCGCGCGCGCCTTGGTGGCCTCCGCCCGGCACTGCCCCAGAAAGCGGAGGACCTTGCTCAGCGGCACTTCCAGCACTTCCGCCTGGTGTTGAGTCATCGACATGCCGAGGCCTTCCCTTTCATCCACGCGATCGCCCCCTCATCTTAAGAGAAGCCCTGCACCGTGGCCAGGGACCCGAGGTGAAGCGCCAGGCAAGTTTTCGCGCCCCTGCGGGTATGGTTCCTAGTAACCGAGGAAGCATCCTCCAGGGAGCGATCGCATGAACATCTCCTTTCGCAACATCAAGAACCTGGTCCCGAACGCCCTCTCGAACGACAAGGCCCCGGCCCTCGAGACGGGCGAGACGCGCGTCGCCAAGGAGCGCGAGTACAAGGCCAAGCTCGACAAGGTGCGAGTCGCCGCCGAGACGCCCGATCTGCTCGTGGGGCCCGGCATCCCCCTGGGTGTCCTGGACAAGTCGTCCCGGCTGAGCGAGTACCGCGCGCGCTACGACCGGCCCATCGAGGCGGGGGTGCGCTTCGATGGAACCGCGGACCCCAAGGTGGAGAACGTCGAGCGCCCCGGAGGCACGGCAGACGCAAGCGCCCGGTGGGATCCCCTCGAGTTCGCCCCGCGCTTCATCTTCCAGCCCGGCGAGGACTCGCTGCCCGTCTCCCCCTCCTTCGACGGCGACGCCAACCTCGAGAACGACGCCCCAGGCAAGCTGGGCGGCAAGGACGGCGCCTACAAGGACGGCGTGATCGGCAACAAGCAGGCGCTCAGCGGCGGCTTCGCCGTCACCAAGAAGGGCGAGTACACGATCCTCTCCTACAGCTTCTACTACCCGACCAACAAGGCCGGTGATTACCACAACAAGGACTGGAGTCACGCCCAGGTCTACCTGAAGCCGGACAAGAACGGCGAGCTCAAGCCCGAGTACCTCTACACCTCGTGGCATCACGGCGGGGTGCTCACCAGGTGGGACGACCTCAAGAAGGACGAGCAGGGCAAGCCCATCGTCCAGGTCTGCCTCGGCAGCCATGCCGCATCGCCGCTCGGCAAGAACGAGTCGATCCCGACCAAGGGCCTCCAGATCCGCGGTGACGGCCAGGCGGAGTTCAACGGCAAGACCGTCCCGCACACCCTCACCTGGGACGCCTTCCAGAGCAACGTGACGAACGCCAGGCACCTGGAAGAGGGGAGCATCCCCTTCAAGGCGCGGGCGATCATCATGCAGCGCGGCGCGGTGGCCTTCGACCCGATCATGCCCGAGGCCTTCCTCAAGGAGGGCGGCTTCGGCAAGGCCGTCGCGGAGAAGGCCGAGCCCTACGTGGACAAGGCCCTGGACAAGGTGAAGGACGTCGGCAGGGACCTCATGGGCTTCTTCGTCGGCCTCTTCAACTGAGCCGGGCGGCTGGAGCCGACGAACCTCTGAGCGCTTTGCGCTAGAATGGGGGCATGGACCCTCTTCTCTTCACGCTGGCCGTGCTCGCGGCCTCGCTCATCGCCGGCCTGCTCGGCGCCCTGCTCGGGATCGGCGGCGGCATGATCCTCGTGCCCTTCCTGGCCATCGTCATGCACGTCGACATCCGCCTGGCCATCGGCGCGAGCCTCGTCTCGGTCATCGCGACCTCGAGCGGGGCCGCGATCGCCTACCTCAAGGACCGGATCACCAACGTCCGGATCGGCATGTTCCTCGAGGTCGGCACCACCACGGGCGCCCTGGTCGGCGCGACGATCGCGGGCTTCGCCCCCGCCTCGGTCCTGGCCCTGGTCTTCGGCCTGGTGCTCACCTACTCGGCCTACCAGATGCTCCAGGCGCGGCACCAGGAAACGCCCCCCCTCGTCTCCAGCCCCGCAGCCGAGCGCCTCAAGCTCGCGAGCTCCTACTACGACCCCGCGCTCGAGCGGCACGTCGAATACGGGGTGAGCGGCGTCTGGCCGAGCCTCGGCGTCATGGGGATCGCAGGCGCCCTCTCGGGGCTGCTGGGGATCGGCAGCGGGGTCTTCAAGGTGCTCGCCATGGACCTGTTCATGAAGCTGCCCCTCAAGGTGTCGAGCACCACCTCCAACTTCATGATCGGCGTGACGGGGGCCGCCTCGGCCGGCGTCTACTTCTTCCGGGGCGACATCAACCCGTACCTGGCAGCTCCCGTGGCGCTCGGCGTGCTCACGGGCTCCATGCTGGGCGCCAAGCTCCTGGTGCGGATGAAGAGCGAGCGCCTGCGCCAGATCTTCGTGGTCGTGGTGGTGTTCGCCGCCCTCCAGATGATGTGGCGCGGCCTCTCGGGGCTGTTTGGAGGGTGGCATGGCTAGGCCCGGCGAGCACCCCATGGAGCATGCGCTCGCGAGGCTGCTCGCGTTCGGCGTCTACCTGAGCGCCGCGATCATCTTCGCGGGGCTCGGCTGGTCCTGGGCCATGCGCCTGGCGGGCCACCCCCGCCCCGAGGTGGACCTGAGCCGGGTGAACCCCGCGGCGGTGCCGCACACCCTGCCGCAGCTGATCCACGGCATTCAGGCCGGCGACCCCATCGCCCTGATGGGCCTCGGCATCCTGCTTCTGATCCTCACCCCCACGCTGAGGGTCGTGACCTCGCTGGTGCTGTTCATCAAGCAGCGGGACTGGCTCTACACGCTCATCTGCACCTTCGTGCTCGCCATGCTCCTCATCGGGATGGCGCTGGGTGCCCACGAGTAAACCGTGCCAGGCGTGAAGCGGCCGCCTCGAGCAGCCCCTCCGCCTTCGCCATCGCCGCCTCGAGCGAGATGGGGCCCGCCACCAGCGGCAAGGCGGCTCCTCCCGCCTTCGCCAGCAGCGCCTCGCCCTCGGGGGTGAGGACGCCCGCGATCGCGAAGAGCGGGATCCCCCGCGCCCGGCAGCGCTCGGCGAGGCGACCCACCACCTTGCCCTCGAAGGACTGCGCATCCAGGCTCCCCTCGCCCGTGATCACGAGGCTCGCCCCTTCGAGGGCTTCATCCAGGCCGACCGCCTCGGCGATGAGGTCGAAGCCCGGGCGCACGGAGGCCCTCGCGATCGCAACCAGCGTCGCCGGCACGCCGCCTGCTGATCCCGTGCCCGGCCGCTCGTGAACCCGCACGCCGAACTGGCGTTCAAGCACCTCGGCCACCCGCGCAAGCGCCGCTTCCAGCACTCGAACCTGCTCGACGGACGCTCCCTTCTGGGGCGCGTAGACCGGGGCCGCCCCGCGCGGACCCAGGAGCGGGTTGGAGACATCCACCGCAAGCTCGATCCGCGCCGCGCCCAGCACCGGATGCGCCGCGCTCGCGTCGATGGCCGCGAGGCGCGAGAGGGCGCCACCGCCCGGCGGCAGCTCGACACCGCCAGCGTCGAGGAAGCGCACGCCCAGGGCCTGCAGCAGGCCGACCCCGGCATCCACCGTGGCGCTGCCCCCGAGCGCGAGGATGAGACGAGCGAAGGGCGCCTCGTCCCATGCCGCCGCGATGAGCTTTCCCACCCCCCGCGTGGTGGTGAGCAAGGGGTTCCGGAGCTCGACGGGCACCTGCACCAGGCCCGCTGCCGCCGAGAGCTCGACCACCACCGTCTTGCCGTCCGCCAGTCGAGCGTAGGGGGCGCGCAGGGGGCGGCCCAGGGCGTCGGTGACACGGGCCCAGCCGACGCTCCCCCCGGTCGCCGCCACCAGGGTCTCGACGACCCCCTCGCCGCCGTCCGAGAGGGGAAGCTCGTGGATCTCGTCCTGCGGGCGGACGCTACGCCAGCCCCGCGCCATGGCGCCCGCGGCCTCGCGCGCCGAGAGGCTGCCCTTGAAGGTGTCGGGGGCCACGAGCACGACGTCGGGCATGGGGTCCTCCCTGCGAGTTGCGGGCGATGCGGCCTTATTGTATGCAAAGCGGGCGTCTGTTACCATCGCGATCGCAGTCCTTGAACGGAGGCCCCCATGCCCATGCGCTTCCTCACCGCCGGAGAATCCCACGGCCCCATCCAGCTCGCCGTGGTCGAGGGCTACCCCGCGGGCGTGCCGCTCACCCCGGAGCCCATCGACCGCGAGCTGGGGCGCCGCCAGGGCGGCTACGGCCGGGGCCAGCGCATGAAGATCGAGCAGGACCGCGTCACCTTCCTCTCGGGGGTCCGAAACGGCCTGACCACCGGCGCCCCTATCACCATGCAGGTGCCCAACCGGGACCACGCCAACTGGAAGCTCGCCATGGACGCCTCCCCGGTCGATCCTTCCGACGCGGCGCGACTCGAGGCGATCGCGGCCAAGCGCATCACCAAGGTCCGCCCCGGCCACGCCGACTACCCCGGCGCCCGCAAGTACCGCCTCGACGACGTGCGCGACGTGCTCGAGCGCTCGAGCGCCCGGGAGACGACCGCCCGGGTCATGGTCGGAGCCCTCGCGGGAGTGCTCCTCGGTGAGTTCGGCATCCGGGTCGCCTCGCACGTGGTCGAGATCGGCACCGTCGCGGCCGACCGGGAGCGCCTCGACCCCGACTCCCTCGACGCCCTGATCGAGGCGACGGAGACCTCGCCGGTGCGCTGCGCGGATCCCGAGGCGAGCGCGCGAATGGTCGAGCTGATCGACCGGACCCGCTCGGCGGGCGACACCCTGGGCGGCGTGATCGAGGTGGTCGCCACCGGCCTGCCCGTGGGGCTCGGCAGCTACGCCCATTGGGATCGCCGGCTCGACGGCCTCCTGGCCCAGGCCCTCATGAGCATCCCCGCGGTCAAGGGGGTGGAGGTGGGCCTCGGGTTCGAGGCCGCCAGGCGCCCCGGCTCGCAGGTCCACGACCCCTTCTACCCCGGCTTCGAGCGAAAGACCAACCGCGCCGGCGGCCTGGAGGGCGGGGTCACCAGCGCTCAGCCGCTCGTCCTGCGCCTGGCCATGAAGCCCATCCCGACCCTCATCCACCCCTTGCCGAGCGTCCACCTGGACACCGGCGAGGCCGTCGAGGCCCACTTCGAGCGCTCGGACGTCTGCGCGGTCCCCGCCGCCGGCGTCGTCGCCGAGGCCATGGTCCGCTGGACGCTCGCCTGCGCCCTGCTCGACAAGCTCGGCGGGGACTCCCTGTCCGAGACCCGGGACCACTTCCGCACCCTCTTCCAAGAGACCAACCGCCGATGACCAAGATCCTCGTCCTCCACGGCCCCAACCTCAACATGCTCGGCGCGCGCGAGCCCGCCATCTACGGCACCACCACCCTCGCCCAGATCGACCGCGGCCTCGAGGCGCTCGCCGCCGAGCTGGGCGTGAGCATCACCTGCCGCCAGTCCAACCACGAGGGCTTCCTCATCGACTGGATCCAGGCCGCCCCGCACGAGGGCTACTCGGGCATCGTCATCAACCCGGGAGGCCTGACCCACACCAGCGTCAGCCTGCGCGACGCGCTCGCCGGAGCCGGCCTGCCCGTGGTCGAGGTCCACATGTCCAACACCCATGCCCGCGAGGAGTTCCGGCGCCATTCCTTCGTCTCGGGGATCGCCAAGGGCGTGATCACGGGCTTCGGCGCCGAGAGCTACCGGCTGGGCCTGCGCGCCATGCACCGCCTGCTCGAACCCTGATTCCGGCGCTCGCGCTTGCCCGCTTAAGAGCATCTTCGGCCAAACGGACGTTCCTGGAGCCCTGGCCCGGGGGCTATCCTGAAGCCACAGAGAGGTGGCCCTTCAGGAGGGCCGCATGGCGACACGCCCCACGACGCCCCCCCAGTCGCGCCGCCTGTCGGCGCTGCGCCGGCTCTTCGACGCGCAGGACCTGGATGCGCTGCTCGTCACCCATCTCCCCAACATCCGCTACCTGACGGGCTTCACCGGTACCGCCGCGCAGCTCGTCGTCACCCGCCATGCATGCCTGCTCGTGGTGGACTTCCGGTACTATCGGCAGGCCGCACGCGAGGCGCCGGGCTGCACCCCCGTCCAGTCCCACGGGGCGGGCTTCGAGGACGCCACCGTCGAGGCGATCCTGCTCTCGGGGGCCCGGCGCGTGGGCTTCGAGAGCGGTCACCTCACCTTCTGGGACCACGGCAGGCTCGAGGTCCGGCTGGGCAAGGCCGCGCGGCTCGTCCCCGCCGGCGGCCAGGTCGAGGCTCTGCGCCTCGTCAAGGACGCCCACGAGATCGAGGCCCTGCGCACCGCGAGCCGCCTGACCCGCGAGGCCCTCGAGACGGTCCTCGCCGAGCTGCGCCCCGACGACACCGAGGCCTCGATCGCAGCCCGGCTCGAGGCCCGGTTCCGCGAGACGAGCCTCGAGGGGGCCGCCTTCGACACCCTGGTCGCGAGCGGGGCGCGCTCGGCCCTGATCCACGCCCGCGTCAGCCCGCGCGCCGTGGGCAAGGGCGAGATGCTGCTCATCGACTGCGGGGCGTCCTACCATGGCTACAAGGCGGACATGAGTCGCACCGTCATGCCGGGGGGCAAGAGCAGGCGCTTCGAAGCGATCGAGGGCGCCGTGCGCGAGGCCCTCGAGAAGGTGATCGCGGCGATCCGCCCCGGGGCGGTGCTCGGCGAGCTGGATGCGATCGCCCGATCCGCGCTCGCCGAGCACGGGCTGGGCGAGGCCTTCGTCCACGGCCTGGGCCACGGGATCGGCCTCGAGGTCCACGAAGAGCCGTGGCTCGTCCCCGGCGAGCAGGGAGTTCTTGCCGCGGGAATGGCGATCGCCGTGGAGCCCGGCGTCTACCTGGAAGGGTGGGGAGGTGTCCGGCTCGAGGAGACGATCCTCGTCACCCCGAAAGGCTGCGAGGTCCTGACCCGAGGGCCCCGAGCGAGCGGGGTTACGGGTGTGCTATCATTGGACTGAATTTCGTCCTTGCCCCCAGCATCGACGCCGTCTCCCCCCGCGTCATACGCATCACGAGGAATCCCCAAGTATGATCTCGTCGAACGACCTGCGCCCCGGCACGACCATCGAGATGGACGGTGTCGCCTACACCGTCGTGGATTTCCAGCACGTCAAGCCCGGCAAGGGCGCAGCCTTCGTGCGTACCAAGCTCAAGAACATCAAGACCGGCAACACCAACGAAGTCACCTTCCGCGCCGGCGAGAAGATCGCCAAGGCGAACATGGAGAAGAAGGAATACCAGTACATGTACGTGACTGGTGACGACTTCAACTTCATGGACAACGAGACCTACGACCAGGTCGAGCTCAGCCGCGACAAGCTCGGCGACTCCGCCAAGTGGCTCAAGGAAGGCATGCAGGTCGAGATCCTGTACTTCCAGGGCGCGATCATGGGCGTGAGCATCCCCAACTTCGTCGAGCTCGAGATCATCGACACCCCCCCCGGCGTCAAGGGCGACACCGCCTCGGGCGGCGGCAAGCCCGCGACCCTCGAGGGCGGCGCCGTCGTTCAGGTGCCCTTCTTCGTCAACCAGGGCGACAAGATCCGCGTCGACACCCGCACCGGCGAGTACCTCGACCGAGTTTAACGCTTTCGCTCCGCTCGTCGTCGGCGGTGGCCAGGCCCGTGTCCGGGCAAGACGGCTTCGTCTTCGGCCACCGCCCATCCACTACCAAGGAGGCCCCCCGTTGGAACTCGGCATCTCCGACATCCGCTCCCTCATCGAACTCGTTGATTCCTCGTCCATCGGGGAGCTCACCCTCGAGAGCGGCAGCGTTCGCTTGCAGCTCAAGAAGGCCGTCGCCCCGCAGCCCGCGGTGATCGCAGCCCCCGTCCAGGTGGCCCAGGCTCCCGTGGCGGCTCCGGTCGTGGCCGCGGCCCCCGCGCCCGCCCCGGCCCCTGCCGCTCTTGCGGCCCCGGTCGAAGCGGCCCCCTCGGTCGCGCGCCACGTGGTCAAGTCGCCCATGGTCGGGACCTTCTACAGCGCGCCCTCGCCCGACGCCAAGCCCTACGCCTCGGTCGGCGATCGCGTCGAGGCCGGCCAGGTGATGTGCATCATCGAGGCCATGAAGCTGATGAACGAGATCGAGACCGAGGTCGCGGGCACCGTCTCCAAGGTCCTGGTCAAGAACGGCGAGCCCGTCGAGTTCGGGCAGCCCCTGTTCGAGATCGAGTAGCCCCGTGTTTCGCAAGATCCTGATCGCCAACCGCGGCGAGATCGCCCTGCGCGTCCTGCGCGCCTGCGAGGAGCTCGGCATCAAGACGGTCGTCGTCTACAGCGAGGCCGACCGCGACAGCCTGCCGGTCAAGCTCGCGGACGAGGCCTACTGCATCGGCCCGGCCCAGTCGCCCCAGAGCTACCTCAACATCCCGAACATCATCTCGGCGGCCGTCGTCTCGGGCGCCGAGGCCATCCACCCGGGCTACGGCTTCCTGGCCGAGAACGCGCGCTTCGCCCAGATCTGCCAGGACCACGGCATCAAGTTCATCGGGCCCAGCGCCGACGTCATCGAGGGAATGGGCGACAAGATCAACGCCAAGGACCTCATGAAGCGCGCCGGGGTGCCCACGGTGCCCGGCACCGACGGCCCCATCGAGGACATGGCCGAGGCCACGCGCCTGGCCGAGGAGATGGGCTTCCCCGTCATCATCAAGGCGGCCGCGGGCGGCGGCGGGCGCGGCATGCGCATCGTCCAGCACCCCGGCCAGTTCCAGGAGCAGGCGGATCTCGCGCAGCAGGAGGCGGTCGCTTCCTTCGGCAACGGCGCGGTCTACCTCGAGAAGTACCTGGAAGAGCCCCGCCACATCGAGTTCCAGGTGATCATGGACCAGCGCGGCAACGCCATCCACCTGGGCGAGCGCGACTGCTCGGTCCAGCGCCGTCACCAGAAGCTGCTCGAGGAGGCCCCCTCGCCGTCGCTCACCCCCGAGCTGCGCGAGAGGATGGGCAAGGACGCCATCAAGGCCGTGACCGCGCTCGCCTACGAGGGCGTGGGCACCGTCGAGTTCCTGCTCGACAAGCACGGCAACTACTACTTCATGGAGATCAACACCCGCATCCAGGTGGAGCACCCGGTCACCGAGCTGATCTCGCGGGTGGATCTCGTCCAGGAGCAGATCCGCATCGCCGCGGGCGCCCCCCTCTCGCTCAAGCAGGAGGACGTGCGCCTGATGGGTCACGCCATCGAGTGCCGCATCAACGCGGAGGACCCGGACAAGGGCTTCCGCCCGAGCCCCGGCACGATCACGGCCTACCTGACGCCGGGCGGCCCCGGCGTGCGCGTCGACTCCCACGTCTACCCCGGCTACACCATCCCGCCGTACTACGACTCGATGGTCGCCAAGCTCGTCGTCTGGGCCGAGGACAGGCCCAAGGCGATCGCGCGCATGCAGCGCGCGCTCGGCGAGTACGCCATCACCGGGGTCAAGACCACCATCCCGCTCCACCAGAAGATCCTGGATAACGCATTCTTCCGCAAGGGGGAGGTCTACACCAACTTCCTGCCCCGGCGGATCCTCGGAGGTTAGTTTTGAATACCCGTCGTGTCGCCAGAGAACTGGCGCTGCTCACCCTCTCGCAGGTCAAGCCGACCGACGCCAAGCCGGCACTGGCCGACCTGATGGGCCGCGCGGCCGCCATGCTCGCGAGCGAGGCCCGCGAGCACCTCAACTCCGCCTGCGCGACGCTCGCGCGGGTGCGCGACGAGCTCAGCCGCCTCAACAGCGAGGAGTTCGGCCCCGAGCTGGTCCACGAGATGACGCGCGGCGCCATCGTCGGCGGCCGCGGCGACGAGCTGGACGCGGGCGCCATCGAGAAGACGGCCCTCATGTTCTGGCGCCGCGCCAAGGAGCAGGAGGCCATGCCCGAGCTGACCCAGGGTCTGCTCGAGACCTCCATCCCCGAGGCGATCGCGGGCATCGAGCAGGTGCAGGAAGCCGCCGATCTGCTCGCGTGGGCGCTCGAGTGGCCCGCCATGGCCGCCATGGCCGACGCCACCTCGGTTCGCTCGTTCGCGCTCAAGCTGATCGAGCAGTATCATGCCCACAAGGACGAGATCGACGGCGATCTCGGCACGGCGGCGGCCAACTGGAAGGTCGAGCGCATGGCGAGCCTGGACCGCGACGTGATGCGCATCGCGCTGGGCGAGCTGAAGTACGCCCCCGAGGTGCCCGTCGAGGTCGCCATCAACGAGGCCGTCGAGCTCGCCAAGAAGTACGGCACCGAGGAGTCCGGCAAGTTCGTCAACGGCGTCCTCAGCGCCTTCGCCAAGGACGCGGCCAAGCTCCGCGCCTAAGCAGATATCCCCAGTAGATATTCCCCGCCCCCCGGTGGGGCGGGGCTAGGGGTGGGGGGATATAATCGTTCCGAGTCCCACCGAGGAGACCCCCCATGTGGTTCAAGCGCAAGCCCGAACAGCCCCCCGTCACCCCAGAGCCTCTCGAGGCCCCGCCCGCGGCGCCTGAGCAGGTCGTCACGGAGCCCGAGCAGGCCCCCGAGGCCGAGCAAAAAGGCATCTGGGCCAAGACCTGGGACTTCCTTAACAAGCCCATCTTCGTGGCCGAGACCGAGGCCATGTCCCAGGCGCTCGAGAAGACCAAGAGCGGCTTCATCGCGCGCATCAAGAAGCTGGGTAACCGCTGGACCCGGATCGACGAGGACATGCTCGAGGAGCTCGAGGAGATCCTGCTCGAGAGCGACGTGGGATTGGCTGTGGCGGAAGGGGCGATCGCGCACGTCCGCGCCAAGCACAAGGTGGGCGAGGTCAGCCCCGAGAACCTCAGCGACGTGCTGGAGGCCTACCTGCGCGAGCAGCTGGGCGAGAGCGCGCCCTTGCCCTACCACCCGGGCACCCTGAACATCATCATGCTGGTGGGCGTCAACGGGGTCGGCAAGACGACGACCCTCGGCAAGCTCGCGCGCCGCTACCAGATCGAGGGCCGCAAGGTCCTGATCGCCGCCGCCGACACCTTCCGCGCGGCCGCCATCGAGCAGATCGCCATCTGGGCCGAGCGCTCGGGGGTGGACCTGATCCGGCACAAGGAAGGCGGGGACGCCGCGGCGGTGGTCTTCGACGCCATCCGCGCGGCCAAGGCCCGCGGGGTGGACACCCTTCTCATCGACACGGCGGGCCGCCTGCACAACAAGTCCAACCTCATGGCCGAGCTGGAGAAGATCCGCCGGATCATCGAGCGCGAGGCCCCCGAGGCCCCGGTCGAGGCCCTGCTGGTGCTCGACGCGACCACCGGCCAGAACGGCCTGCGCCAGGCCGAGGTCTTCCAGGAGGCGACGAAGCTCACGGGCGTCATCCTGACCAAGCTGGACGGCACGGCCAAGGGCGGGGTGGTCTTCGGCATCAAGCGCCAGCTGGGCCTGCCCGTGCGCCTGGTGGGCCTCGGCGAGAAGGTCGAGGACCTCAAGGACTTCGATGCGGGCGTCTACGTGGACGCGCTCTTCAGCGAAGAGGCCAAGCCCGAGGCGTAAGCCTTATTTCCGGTGCCTATAGGTGATGCGCCCGCGGCTGAGGTCGTAGGGGCTCAGCTCCACCTTGACCTTGTCCCCCATCAGGATCTTGATGAAGTGCTTGCGCATCTTGCCCGAGATGTGGGCGAGCACGGTGTGCCCGTTCTCGAGCTGCACGCGGAACATGGTGTTGGGCAGCGCCTCCAGCACGACGCCCTCCATCTCCAGGGTATCTTCC